>DATLOA010000001.1:0-3136 GCA_035536515.1 Burkholderiaceae bacterium
GCGGCATCTTTGCCGCCTATGGAGTAACAGTGGCGCTGCTAGAACGTGAGCAGTCAGGCAAGGGGCAATGGCTGCATACGTCGCTGCTTGAAGCGATGCTTTATATGATGGATTTTCAGGCCGCGCGCTGGACGGTCGATCGCGAAATTCCCGGGCAAGCGGGCAACTCGCATCCGACCAGCATTCCAACCGGCGTCTTCAAGACCCGCGACGGGCACATCAATATTGCGGTGTTCGGCGGCAAGATATGGGAGCGCTTTGCGGAGGCCCTAAGCGCTCCAGAGTGGATCGGTGATCAGCGCTCCAAGACCAAGAGCGCACGCTCGGTCAATCGGGATTGGCTGAATGCAGAGATTGAACATCGGCTGCAGCACGAAACGAGCGACTACTGGATCGAAAAGTTGAACGCGGCAGGTGTGGCCTGCGGTCGCATCAACAACGTCAAGCAAGCATTCGATGAGCCGCAGGTGCAACATCTGCAAATGGTGCAGAAAGTAACCTCGGCGCGCCTGGGTGAGCAATTGCTGATGCGGCAGCCGGTGACGTTAACCCGCACTCCGTCCTCGATTGCGCGCGCGACTCCTCGGCGAGGCGAGCACTCGGAAGAAGTTTTTCTGGATATCGGTTACACGCGGGAGGATCTCGCGCGAATGAAAGCCACAGGAGTCTTTTGATGAACGACATGATCTATCCCGCGCACACCGAACGCGTCCAAACTTCGCTGGATGACTCCGTGCTTCATATCCGTTTTAACAATCCGGCCAAGCACAACGCGCTGTCGATGGACATGTGGGAGGCGCTGCCGCGCCTGCTTGAGCAGGCCGAGAACGACGATCACGTCCGGCTCGTTGTTTTCTCCGGAGCCGGTGAGAAGTCATTCATCTCTGGCGCCGATATCTCGCAGTTCGAAGATCTACGGGCGGCGAAGGAAGCAGTAAAGCGCTATGAACAGACTGCCGAGAGCGCGCTGCAGGGCATCTATCAATTTGCCAAGCCAACGATCGCTTGCATCCGGGGTTATTGCATTGGCGGGGGACTGAACGTTGCGATCAGCTGCGATCTACGGATCGCATCCACCAATTCGGTCTTTTCCATTCCTGCCACGCGTTTAGGACTCGGCTATCGCGTTTCAGCAATGCAAAACCTGGCCGATCTGGTTGGCCCAGGATTCGCGAAAGACATATTTTTTACCGGCCGCCGGCTTGATGCGGCCGAAGCATTGCGTATCGGGTTGGTCAACCGCATCGCGGCGCCGAACGAACTCGATTCGCTGCTCACGGAATACACAACGGCCATCACTACGGGGGCGCCGCTGACGATCAAAGCGGGCAAACGCATCCTGCGAGAGGTGCTCACACCCGGCGACGTCGATATGGATGCGTGTCGAAAACTGATTGCCGAGTGTTTTGACAGCGAAGACTATGTTGAGGGCCGTCGCGCCTTCATGGAGAAGCGCAAGCCGCAGTTCAAAGGACGATGACGTCGGCCGCTGCTAATTTTTCATGGGCACTATCGAGCCCCAGGCGAACTCGGCTGCGCGGCACGTATTTTGGCCAGGCCGCGGCTGATCAACGGCCAGAACAGCATCACGAGAGCCAGTGCAGTGATGCCACCCACCAGCCAATTGGAAAAGAACACTCGAACGTCGCCTTGCGAAATAATCATCGACTGGCGAAATGAATCTTCGGCTCGGTCCCCTAATACGAGTGCGAGGACCAAGGGCGCGAGCGGGTAGTCGAGCTTCTTGAACACGTAGCCGATCACGCCGAACAGAAGCATCAGCCAGATATCGAGCATCGCGTTGTGCACCGTGTACGCGCCGATTGCGCAGATCACGATAATGATTGGCGCGATGATCGAAAACGGAATTCGCAGGATTGCGGCAAACAACGGCACACATGTCAGCACGATCACCAGCCCAGCAATGTTGCCCAGATACATGCTGGCTATCAGCCCCCACACGAAGTCCTTTTGCTCGACAAAGAGCAGCGGACCAGGTTGCAGTCCCCAGATCAGAAGACCGCCAAGCAGCACGGCGGCGGTTGGCGATCCGGGGATGCCAAGCGCGAGCATCGGCAGCAGCGCGGACGTACCCGCGGCGTGTGCGGCCGTTTCGGGCGCCACCACACCTTCGACCTGACCGGTTCCGAACTTGGCGCCGTCACGCGACGTGCGCTTGGCAACGCCATAGCTCATGAACGACGCCGGCGTGGCGCCGCCCGGCGTGATTCCCATCCAGCACCCAATGACGCAGCTGCGCAGCGACGTCATCCAGTATCGCGGCAGCTTGGCCCATGTTTCGAAGACGATCTTGGGGTTGATCTTGGCAGTCTTGCCTGAAAACTTCAGTCCTTCTTCCATCGACAGCAGGATCTCGCCGATGCCGAACAGGCCAATAACCGCGATCAGAAAATCGAAGCCGCGCATCAACTCCATGAACCCGAAGTTCAGCCGCAACTGCCCCGTCACCGTGTCCATGCCGACGGCCGCAAGTGCGAACCCCACCATCATCGATGTCAACGTCTTCCACGGCGATCCCTTCCCCATGCCGATAAAACTGCAGAACGTCAGCAGATAGACCGAGAAAAATTCGGGCGGCCCGAATTTCAATGCGAACTGCGCGACCAGCGGCGCGAGAAACGTGATCATGACGACCGCCACGAACGCGCCGACGAATGACGAAGTAAATGCCGCCGTCAGTGCTTCGCCGGCGCGGCCCTGTTGGGCCATCGGATAGCCGTCGAACGTCGTTGCGACCGACCACGGCTCTCCCGGTATGTTGAACAGGATCGAGGTGATCGCCCCGCCGAACAGTGCACCCCAGTAGATGCACGACAGCATGATGATCGCCGAGGTCGGCGGCATCGTAAACGTCAGCGGCAGCAGGATCGCGACGCCGTTGGCGCCGCCGAGGCCCGGCAGCACGCCGATGACAACGCCGAGCACGATGCCGATCAGCATCAGCATCAGATTAAATGGCGTCAGCACGACGGCGAAGCCGTCGAACAGCGCGCTTAGCTCGACCAAATGTCGCTCCGCTTGGACAGGCGCATCAGTACCCGAGAACACTCAGTGGGTTCAGATCGCCTTTGAACAACGGCACCTTGAACCACACTTCGAACATCATAAAAAAAAT
>DATLOA010000002.1:0-6332 GCA_035536515.1 Burkholderiaceae bacterium
ATCTCGACGCCCTCGCGCAGCACGCGAAACGCCTCGACATGGCCGATCGGCTGCCAACGCTCCTCGGCGCGGCGCGGCCCGACTGGCACACGCCGTGCACGCGGCGCCGGCGCTGCGTCGTGCCGGTACACCTGCGCCCGCACTACGCGATTGATCTCCGGCATGCGCACGAACACGCGCGTGATCGGCAGCGCTTCCGGCACGTCGACGGTCAGGCTGCGCCGGTCATCCGACAGCACCGCGGTCAATTGCGCGCGCGGCAGCGTGACACTGGCCGCAATGTCTTCGACGAATTGCGCGCGCTCGATGTCCGGAGCCTCTTTCGATTTCCAGGCAACGCGCAAGAACGCAGGCGGCCGCTCGAGCGCGAAGCGGTTGCGCTCAATGATGTCGCCGAGGCTGCGGCTGCGCGCCAGTGGGCCGGATGCCAGCGGTCGCCAAAAAACGAGGTCGTCGCTGCCGAGAATCTCGACTCTGTCTGCGTAGTCCTCCGCGCTGGTTGCGAATGACAGCACGAGCCGGCCTTTCAATTTCTTCAGTGACCGCGCGTCGATCAAATAGCCGCCTGCACCAGACAATGCGGGCGACGCCGCTGCGGTTGCAGCGGGCAGCGGTCCAATCTCGACCACGGAGCGCTCGCGATCACGCTCGACTCGCAATGCAAAAGTGCGCAACAACAACTCCCGCGCTTCGGTTTCTACCGGTAACCGCGCGATGCGCAAATCCACCGCGATCGCGTCCGGGGCTACCGGTGCAGGTGCTGCGACAAACGCGATCGGCAATGCCTGATCGAGAGCGTTGAAGATGCGCAGATCGGCAAGATCGCGCGACTGCGCTGCGCGATACACTGCCTCTGGAAACTCGACCACGTGCAGGCCGGCACCACTCGTCGTCAGGGGCAGGCGCACTGCGAAGTCGGCACTGCCCGGCGTTTGCGCTACGGCATCCGCTGCGGCGCACGTGCACGCTGCGAGTATCGCTACCAACAGCTTCCTCATGCGGCACTCCTCGTAGGTTGCGGAGCTGACGGCGGAACCGGCGCCAGATATCCAATCAGCAGAATCAGCACACCGACGCCCACGAACGAGACAATTCGATACACCGTGCCTTGACCGGACAAGTCGACGAAGAACAGCTTCACCACCACTGCAGCGAGCAATGCAGCGCCGACCACCCACCATCCGCGCATCGTGCGCCGGTGTGCTAACACCATTAATCCCATCGCGGTCGCCGTCCACAGCAGCGACAGCACCGATTGCACCAGCAGCGATTCCGACAGCGCATCAAAATTCCACGGCACTGCGCCGAGGAAGTGAACCGCGCGCAGCGCGGCTGCATTGAGCGCAATGAACCCAACCGTGCCGAGCGCATAACGCACCGCGCGCTGCCAGGCGACACGCTGATCGGCCAGATGCCAGCGCAGCACTGCCCCGAGCGCAAGCAGCGATGCTAGATCGAGCGGGTTCAGCAACGGCAGATAGCCAAGCGGCGCCGGATCGCCCGGCGTGAGCACGCTTATAAAAACGATCCATGCCAATGAAAACATTGCAAGCCCCGACGCACCGACTGATACATACGCAAACGGCGCGGCGCGCATTGGCCATTTCACTGCGTACTGGACGACGAGCCATAGTGCAATCGCCGGCACTGCACCCCAGACACCGTGGAACCAGCCGTCGCCGGCAATCGTGTCGATTCGCAACGCCGCTTCGGCCGCGGTCATCGCGGTCAACAGCCACAATCCGCCGACGTGTAGGGCGGATTGCACACTCGCCGGAGCACGCACAGGTGCGCGCTCTTCCCACGCAAGGCGGACGTAGAAAAACATCCACGCGAGGGGCCAGACCAGCCAGCCGTAGTGCCGGCTCGGCATCTGTGCCGCTTCGATCGCGATTACGACCGCAGCCGTGGCGAGCACAATGTGAGCAACGAAGTGGACCCACGACAATTTCAGCGGCCAACCCCACTTTATTCTGTGCGCGAGCCACACTAGTACCGCCGCCGTCAGCGCCACGATCGCTAACGCAATCTGCGCGGCGGCCCATTGACTGTCGATCCGCGCCCAGGTTTCTGCGAACAGCGCAAACAGCCAGACGAATACGCCGAGCGCGAGCAAAGCAGCGGCTGCAGCGCGCTGCTTCGCGCCGCCCGCAAGCGACAGCAGCGCTGCGCTGACCGCGGTCACTGTCACCGCTAATCTGAGCAGCGTCGTTACGCTCAGCTGCGAAGCGAATTCGACGATCGCACCGGCTCGCGCTTCGGTCGTGAGCCACGCGAGCACGATGATCGCAACCCCGGCAATCCACTCCGGCGACAGCGCTCCGTCGCCATGGCGACGGTTGGCGACCATCAATGCGAGCGACACCGCGCACCACGCGACCACGTACCACGGGTAAGGCAACGGTTGCCACACGAGCAGCACCACCCACGCCCAGCCGATCAGCCGCATCGCCCTCGGCGCTAAACCGGCGATTAATGCGCCGCTCCGTCCCCACGCCGCGGGTTCTATCGCACCGCGCGCCAACACTACAGCGCTCGCGAACGCAGTCGCCGCGAACACCGCGAGATTCAGCGTGAACCCCGAAAATTGCGGCAGCGTGCTGATTGCACCGGTATCGAGCGCGCGCAAAAGAGCCACTGCACCGGCTATGTGCAGCGCGAGCCCCGCCAGCGTCGGCAGAACGCGCTGCTGCCGCGTACCGACCCACAACAGCGCCAGGCCTTCGAGTGCCCACGCAGCCGCGGTCCACTGCGCGCTCGCTGCCAGCGGCACCGCGAGCGTCAACAGCGCAACACCGACGCCGAAGTTGGCTTCGACCAGCACGCGCAGCGAGCCGTCCCGCCGCTTCATCAAAAGCGCCGAGCTGATTAGGTAAGCCGCTGCCGCGACCGTCGCAGCCAGTGCGAGCTGCACGCCTTCGGTTAATCGTGACTGAATTCCGAACGCTGCCAGCGGCAGCGCGAACATCAGCGTCGTATCGAAAATGCCGCGCCTTTCGTGCGACTGTCGCAGCGCGTACAGCAGTGAGACAAGCAGAAACAGCAGCCAGAATGCAATCAGAAATCCCTGTGCGACCGGGTACTGAGCGGCGCTGTAGCGCTGCGCGACCCATGTTCCGAGGACGCCGAAAGTAAACGCGAATCCGATCCAATTGAGCTCTCGCCACGCGCGGAACCACGCGATGCCGAGCACGCCAAGATTGAGCAGCAAATAGAACGACAACAGAACCTCGATGCGCCCCGATCCGGTCGATACCAGAATCGGCGCAAGAAAGCCGCCGGCCGCGCCAAGCGCCGCCAGCGCGCGTGCGTTCTGCGCCACCGCCAGCACGCCCGAGAACACCGCCAGCGCCGCGAGCAACGCAAAGGCCGGGACCGCGGGCAGCACGTCATACAGACGCAGCGCCGCGAAGACCGTCAAGTACAGGATGCCGATCGCACCGCCCTGCAGCGTGATTGCATAGCCGGCGCGCTTATGGCGCAATCGCCATCCGATGCCGAGCAGCGCTAGCGCACCGAGTGCCACACCGACCAATCGCAGCTCGATCGGAATCTGAGTGCGTTCTGCGACGTAGCGAAGCAGAAATGCGACGCCGACGAAAAGCACCAACAAGCCGACCCGCGCAACGGTGTTGCCTCCGAAAAGCCAGGCCTTTGCGGCGCCGATCGCCTTGTCGAAGAACGAAGGCACTGCATCCCTCGCGCGTGCAGCGCGCGCACTGGCTGCTCCGGGGCTTGACGCAATCGGGGGCATGTACGCTGGCGGTGGCGATGGGGCGACCGGCGTCTCGACCGGAACGGCGGACCGCGTGACTTCGGCCGGCGGAGGTTCGAGTGGGGCAGAGTCGATCGGCACGTCCACCGCTCGCGGCAAATCGGGCGCCGTCGCTATCACCGACGGCGCGCTGCGCAGAAGCTTGACCGAATACTCGAGCAGAGAAACCCGCTCCAGCAAAGCGCCGATGCGAGTGTTCAGTCGTGCATTCTCGGACCACGCCAGATTGCGCGCGTACAGCACATAGCCGAGCACGAATCCGAGTGTGACGGCGACGATGAAACTGGTGCCGTTCGCAAGCCCGATCACGGCGCCGCCGATTACGCCGGCCCAGATTGGCATACGCGAGGTCTTAGCGACGACGTTATCCATGTCCGCTCCCGCCCACATACGGGCTTCCCGAGTGCAGCATGACACCGCTGAAACGCCGCAAGCAATCAACTGAAAAGCATCGTCGCAGGCCGCGCTA
Source organism: Burkholderiaceae bacterium (assembly GCA_035536515.1). Classification (GTDB taxonomy): domain Bacteria; phylum Pseudomonadota; class Gammaproteobacteria; order Burkholderiales; family Burkholderiaceae_F; genus JACCZX01. The sequence goes on from DATLOA010000002.1 coordinate 4,245, forward strand.
CTCCAGGCACTGCAACGCGCTACTGCTAAGGGACGGTCAGCGACTTCCGCGCAAACGCTTGTGCATACACACCGCGGAGGCTGGGCACAGCGTTGAAAACTGGAGAGTCTGCTGAACCGCCGCCGGCGCACTCGCACGCTCAACCCGCAGGTAGTCAAGCAGCGCGAAGAATCCCGGCACCGTCGTCGTCAGCAGATACATGTCGTCGATCCCGCGGCGCACCGCAAGCTGTTCGGCCGCTGCTACCAGCGCGGCACCGCGCCCCTGCCTATGCAGCGATTGCAACACCACAAGCGATCTCAACAGCCCCGCACCTGCTGCATTCTGCAAACCGACCGCCCCGACCACCTGACCTGCTTCGCGCATCACCAGGAAGTCGATAGCTGCTTGCCCGCCTCGCCAATCGTCGTCAGCCAAGTTCGCCTGCTGCAGCAACTCGATCAGGCGCGTGCGATCGCGCGCACGTTGCGGCTCGATTAGAAATGGCTCAACCTGCATGCCCTGGATTGTGGCAGTTGCGCTAGATGACGACCTGCGTTCCGATCTCAATCGCGCGGTTCGGTGGAATGCGGAAAAAGTCAGACGCGGGCTGTGCGTTGCGCAGCATCCAGCCGAACAAGCGGCGCCGCCACGCCGCCATCGTGCTCGTATCGCCGAGAAGAACCGTCTGTCGCGACAGAAAGAAAGAAGTCTCGGCCGGAATCAATTCGAAGGCGTGATACTTGGCGAGCACGCCAAGAAAAAATGTCACGTCGAACGGATCTTGAAACCCCAGCTGGACCTTCACCGCATAGCAAGCGTCACCGAGATCTTGAATCTCCGTCATGTATGCGGGGTCGACGTGCGGAACAGTGCGGCTGATTGCCGTTAAAAACACGACGCGCTCGTGCATCACGCGGTTGTGTTTCAGGTTGTGCAGCAGCGCATGAGGGACGTATCCAGGCTCGAGCGTCATGAACACGGCCGTGCCTTCCACGCGCTGCGGCGGATAAATCGAGAGGCTTCGTAGAAATGGCTCAAGTTCAATTCCAGTTTTCTTAAGCTGTCGATTGATCAGCGAACGGCCCCGCTTCCAAGTTGCGAACACCAGGTACAACACAGCGGCAAAAGCAATCGGGAACCACCCTCCATTCGGAATTTTTGCGCTGTTGGCAGCGACAAACAAAACCTCCAGAGCCAACAACGGAGCAAATGTCACCAGCACACGCCAGGCAGGCCAGTCCCATCTAAAGCGCGCAATGATGCTCACCCCAAGCGTCGTCACTACTATCGTCGACGCAACCGCCAGTCCATAGGCGGCGGCAAGATTCGATGAACTCCCGAAACCGAGCACCAACACGACGACCACCAACAGCAACGTGAAATTGACCAAAGGCATGTAGATCTGGCCTGCGTCGGTTTTCGACGTGTACTCGGTTTGCATCCGTGGCAAAAAGCCAAGCTTGATTGCTTGGCTTGCAATGGAAAACGCTCCCGAAATAACAGCCTGCGATGCAATAACGGTGGCCGCCGTCGAGAGCAGCACCAGAGGTAACTGCAGTTGGCTCGGTGCAAGCAGAAAAAAAGGATTGGCGGCCGCCTTTGGATCTGACAGCACCAACGCGCCTTGACCGAAGTAGTTCAGGACCAGACATGGCATCACGATCCAGAACCATGCGGTGCGAACCGGGTGTGCGCCAAGATGACCGATGTCGGCGTACAGGGCCTCCACTCCGGTGAGTGCCAGAAACACCGCACCCAACGCAAAAAATGTTTTAAAGGGCTCTGCTGCGGCATAACGCAGTGCGTACAAAGGATCGAGCGCCATCAAAACTTGCGGGTGGCCGACGATCTGCCATAGCCCAAGCCCGCCGAGAACGACGAACCAGACGAACATGATCGGCCCGAAGGCACGCCCAACCGTCGCCGTGCCCTTGCTCTGCACGACAAACAGTGCGACCAGCACCGCCAGCGTGAGCGGGATGACGTAAGGCGCAAACATTGGTGACACGACCTGCAAGCCTTCGGCCGCTGACAGCACAGAAATAGCCGGAGTTACTACACATTCGCCAAAGAACATGGCCGCGCCTAATAAACCTGCACCAATCG
>DATLOA010000003.1:0-6919 GCA_035536515.1 Burkholderiaceae bacterium
ACTGACATACGGTCTGCTGGCGACGGCCGCTTCTTAGTCACGGGCGGCGCGGTGTTCTTTTCGTCCACAAAGAACGCAACGAAACGGCCGCGGTCAGTATGGATGGTGAAGCAGGATTCCCGCACGCGGCCGCGATTGCCGTTCGCATCCGAAGTCGTTGCTCCGCTTGCGTTTGAGTGCCTCGCCGCGCTTTGGCCACGGTTGCGTGCCGCCATAGATGCCGAGACCGGAACGCAAGCGTATGTGCCATTGAGACGTGGTGACACTGTGGTTGTGCTGACGCATGCCCTGCCGCCCGGAGGCGCAGAACGTCAATGGTGTTATCTGGCAGGCGATTTGAAGCGCATGGGCTACAACGTCGAATTTGTCACGTTGTTCCGACTTGAAGGTGACGACAAGCATTACCTTCCGTTGCTTGCCAGCGATGGCGTAAAACTGACCGAGCTCGCTCAGCAAAAGGTCGAGCCGCAGGAGGCGCTGGCAGCCGTGCACTCGGCTCTCGATGGAATTATGTCGACAGATGCGGCCGCTGGCGTGCGGGACCCGTTTGGCCAGCACCTGCGCGATCTGGTTGATCTGTTCGTACGACTTAAGCCGAGAGTCGTGTTTGCCCAGCTCGACTATTGCAACGTGATTGCGGCGGCCGCTGGACTGTTGACTTCTGCGCCTCAGATCGTATTGTCGTTTCGCAACTACAACCCGAGCAGTTTCTCGTACCTCGCGAACGACTGGTTTCAGCCGCTGTACGCGCTGCTCGCGCAGTCGCCCAGCGTTGTGCTGACCGGCAATTCGCGCGCAGCTAACGTCGACTATGCGAGGTGGATCGGTGTGGACGAACGCCGCGTCAAGCTGGTTCCCAACGCAATCGACGCCGGTGCATTGGCCGTGCGGCATCCCGAGATTTCTGAGCTGCGAAAACAGTTCGCGCTTGCGCCGGGCACTCCCGTGGTTCTTGGGGTTTTTCGCCTGAACGAAGAAAAACGGCCGGTCTTGTTCGTCGAGACGTTCGCTGCAGTGGTCGCGCGCGTGCCCAGCGCGCGCGCGTTTGTCGCAGGCGTGGGGCCGCTTGAACAGGCAATGCGTCAGCGAATTACCGAATTAAATCTGCAGACATCGCTGACCTTGCTGGGAAGGCGTGATGATGTGCTGGAGCTGATGGGAATGTCGTCGCTGCTGCTTTTGACGTCCAACTTTGAGGGCATGCCGAACGTCGTGATGGAAGCGCAGGCGGTGGGCATTCCGGTCGTTGCGCCAGATGTCGGGGGCGTTTCGGATTGCATGATCGACGGCAAAACTGGGTACGTGGTTGACCGCGATGACGTCGGCGCTTTTTCTCGCCGCTGCATTGAGCTGCTCGAGGACGATGAGCTACGCGCAAGGTTCGGTGCCGCCGGCGCGCTGCATGTGCGCCACTCGTTTTCGCGCCGCGCAATGGCCGAGCGATACGTTGAGGTCCTTACTTCCGGATCGGACGTGAGCGGGAAAACGTTTGAACCGTTTCAAGCAACGGCGGCTTAGTGCTGTCGGATCACGCAACCGCGCCGACCGCCGCGCAGCGAGTACAAGAGCAGCTTTGCAGCCCTGAAACCGGCGCTGCATTGTCATTGGTGGATGGTGCCTACGTAGGTTCCGGAGGCGAGCGGTACCCGGTTGTCAATGGAGTACCGCGCTTCGTCAACAGTGATTTTTACGTCAAGTCATTCAGCTTCGAGTGGAACATTCATGATCGAACGCAGCTCGACATCTATCGTAACGATCGCCCGTCCGAGAATGAGTTCGTAGCGAAAACGGGATTTACGCCGGAGTTTCTGCAAGGCAAATTGGTTCTCGACGCTGGTGTCGGTGCGGGACGTTATGCCGACGTCGCGAGTCGCTGGGGTGCCGATGTCGTCGGTGTTGATTTGAGTTATGCGGTCGAAGCCGCGCAGCGAAATCTGGGCACACGGCCAAATGTGTGGATCGCGCAGGCCGACATCGGTGCACTGCCTTTCCGGCCCGGCACGTTTGACGTTATCTTCTCGATCGGTGTTTTGCACCACACGCCCGATGCGCGGGGGTACTTCGAAAGACTCGTGCCGCTTTTAGCGCCGGGCGGAGTCATTGCGATATGGGTTTACCCACGCCGCGACGCGTACATCACGCGAGCACACTGGGTCCCGTTTGTAAACAAGCTGCCGGACTGGATGTATTACGCGTGGTGCCGCTGGTTCGTACCCTGGGCGGAAGCGCGGCTTGACCACCCTCTGGTTGCGGCGTTACAGCGTGCATTTCCATTTCCTCGACACGGGCTCGGCATCGAATACGACATTCTTGACACGTTCGACGGGTACTCACCGGCGTATCACTGGTTGCACACTCCCAATGAAGTAGAAGGTTGGTTTCGCGAGGCAGCTCTGGTGGACATCCATCGGCCAAGCGATTGGTATACGTGTGTGCGGGGCCGCGCGCCAGCATCCGGGTGAGGCGTGTTGGCACGTTTGATCGGCGGGTTGCTTCTTGGCGCTGGCGCTAGTTGCATTCTGGGTCTGGCAATCGCACCGTGGGTAAGCGCCCCCGATCGCGCATTGCTTGTTGCAACGTCTATTACGTCTGCTCGCGGCGCGGCGTACTTCGTGCACCTGCCACGCGACAAGGGCAAGGTCCTGCGGCCATCGGGCGACGTTGGCGGGTTGTTTCCGACACCGATGCAATTGCTGGAGGACGGCAAGCCGATCGGCCGCCCGGCACACAGCTTCGACGAAGTCGTGGAGAAAGGCGATGGACGCTTCGCCTACGTGCATCCGGCGCTTGCATTCGCAACATCAGACGGCTCCGACCCGCGCACTAATGGGCGCACATATCAACTGGAGCGACCGATCAAGCCGCGGCGTGCGAGCTGGCTCGCGGCAGGCCTCGCAGTGTTGATCGGACTCGGGCTGGCGTTTCCGAACGGGACGCGCACGGCTGCGATCGTATTGCTACGCGTCGGCCCGGAATCGACTGCATCAACGAAAGCCGGTTCAGGGCGATGGCTTGCCGGCGCGCGACACGTTGCGTTCGCCCTTGCAACACTGACTGCAATCGGTTTGCTGCTGTCTATGTGGTGGGGCAGCTCGAGCGCGCATCTCGGGGTGGCAGGATTTCTGCCGGTCAGTGACGCTCTGGGGTATTACGGGTGCGCGCTGTCGATTTCCGCCAGCCATGACACGTATGCCGCGGGCGGCATCAGCGACTGGTGCGCCCGTCGAATGCTGTATCCATCAATGTTGAATTCGCTGCTTGGACTGACAGGCTGGCGGCCGAGTGCCGCGCTCGCGCTGCAAGCGCTGACAATTGGGCTGTCGTCGGGGGCCTTCCTACTAGCGCTGCAGAAGACCTTTGGATGGATCACGGCCTTGCTGGCGACGACGGCCGTGCTGGCGTTCGCCCGCGAGTTTGCGATCGGCAATTTCATGACTGAAGCGCTCGCCCTTCCAGCGGGACTAATGGGCCTTGCGCTGTTGCTGTCTGCGCAAAAACCGGAGATCAACCGCAACGTCGTGTTGCTTGGACTCGCCCTCATCAGCCTCGGCATGGCGATTCGTCCCGGCGCGCTTCTCTCGTTGCCTTTGCTGGGAATCTGGCTTCTGCTGGTGACGCGACCGATGCTGGTACGGCCGCGAGTTGCGTTTTTACTAGCGGGCGCCATTGCGCTAGTTCTTGGTCCGGCCCTCCACTACGCGACGATGCTCTCGCTGGGTGTGGATCCAAACAATAGCGGGGGCAATTACGCGGCATCGCTCTCCGGGCTGTCGACGGGATCGCGTGACTGGAGCCAGGCTTATCGGGACTACGCCGACGTTTTCAGAATGCAGCCGGAAACCGTCGCCTTTCAGATCGTTCAGAGAGCAGCGCTCTTAAATATCAGCGCCGATCCTTATACGTTCATCGGTGCGCTGATGGCGGCTGGAAAGGCATTCTCGGTGGCACTGTTTGCGTTCAGCCCGCTTCCTCCTTACAACACATTGGCGACCTGGTTGTTCTGCTTTGGCCTGCTACTTTGTGCGTTTCATTTTCGTCGGCCGGCTGCAGTGCTGTTGCTAGCGTTGTGCTTCGGCGAGCTCATCAGTGCGCCGTTTGTATATGACAGTGGCTATCAACGAGTGTTTACCGTTACAGTCGCCGCGCGCATAGCCGTGATGGCTTATGCAGTAGCGTGGATCGCTGGCTTGCTCGCGGGTGAGAAAAAGCGCGGCGGCTCTTCTGCGTCGGATGGCGGCGTTGCTCTCCCTACTTCTTCACCCACCTCATATGCGGCGATGATTGGCGTGGGGTTGTTCGCGTTGGCAATTCTTCCGGCTACGCCGCTCGCGCGTCTGTGGCGTCTCACACCATTGCCCGCCTCTGGGGACGCGTGCACGGGCGACCAATGGGAAGTAGTGGCGCAGCCGGGGCGCGAATCGATGCGAATGACTTTCGGTGATCGCTCGCTGCCGCTCGGCGACGAACAGCTCGGCAGCCTGGCCGGTCACCTGGAGTTCGATCCCGAATTCAAGCGCGCGTGGTGGAGCAGCGAGTTGCCTCCACAGCCGCGCGGCGCCGAACTTGTCTATGCGGTCCAGCGTACTAGCCCCAGCCTCGGAAGGGTGGTGGCGGCGTTCAGCAGCACTCCTTTGCCGATTTGGGACGATCGTCCGCTTTCTTTCTGCCTGGCGCGCGAACCTTCTGCCGACGTCAAGCTCGGCGACCTTAACGCGCACGAGATTTTGCGCGTAATTGATCGAAGCAAATGAGCGCATTTACGCGGACGAACTGATGTGAGCGAATCGTCAAATGTCGGCGCGCGCGTCGGCTTCATGCCGTCATGGCGTCGGTTGGTGCTCTGGGTGAGACGTTACGGCGACTATCCCGCGGGTGCTGCGTTCCTGCTGGGCGCGGTGGTCGTCATAGCTGCCTTTCAAGCTCCAACTCTCGAGGGGCGGATTGATCCGCAAAGCGTCCGACACGAGTCCGGTTTCGCCTACGTTGCTGCGGCGCCAAGCTTGTCCAGCCGCGTGTACCGGCTGAAAGACGACTGGATGTCAAACCCCACGGCATCGCAGCTCCGCCTGTTTGAAGATGGAAAGTCGTTGGGGCCGGCACACGCCGCTCTAGTCGATTTGCATCAACTAGGTGCGGGGCGATACGTGCATTGGGGTCGAGAGATCTGGTTTTCGACGCCCGATGGCACCGACCCCCGTACGAACGGCAGACGGTATGACTTCACATCGAAGCTGTCCCTAAAACGGTCGTGGGTGGTGGCCGGATTGACTTCGCTGGCAACTGCTTTGAGTTTTTGGATGGGTGCCCACTTAGCACTAGTCCACAGAGCGCTGACGCGTGGGCAAGACGCATCGCGCGCCGCCTTTGCAACGTGGTGGCCGATCACCCTGACGTTTCTGCATGCGTCTGCCGCTCGTCAGTTCTCGGGCTTCAGGCGCTTATGGCGCCGATACGGCGGTTTGCTACTGCGGCTGCCGATCCTCTCCATGCGGGCGCTGGGCTATCTGCTGCTACTCGGCTCGGGCGTTTATCTGATTTCAGCCATTTATGCGTTCGTCATCGGTTGGGCGTTGCCCAGCGCCGCGCTGATCCGATGGTTTCCTCTGGCCGATTGGGCTGCCGAGCGTGAGCCGGCATTTCATTACGCGCTCGTATCGCTCGCTGCGCTCGGCGCAGTAGCGGCGTGGTGCAGTCGATTGATGCTCGCAAGCACTTCAGCACTGCGACGAGATCAAATTTTATTCGCGCGTTTCTTGAGCCGCTGGGGAATTTGCCTGGCCGCTGTCCTGTTTGTGTTTTCCGTTAGCGCCATATGGGCCGGTCAAACCCGCACTGGTGATCTGAACTGGGCTTCGATTGCAGGTTTGATTCCATTTTCCGATGCCAATGGTTACCTCGCGGCAACTCATGACCAGGCCAAGGATGGAGTATGGAACGCCATTTCGCTGAGACGGCCACTAGCTGCTGCGTTTCGCTCGTCGCTAATGTTTTTTACTGGTTTTTGGCACGCAGGCGCGGTGCTGTTGCTCGCGGTCCTGCTGGGCGGCGCGGCCTACGCTGCAGCGCGCGCCGTCGGTGCCTGGCGTGGTGTCTACGCGGGCCTGGCGTTCTTTTCGCTGAGCTACATGGCGGTTCGAACTTTTCTACCGACATTTCTGACAGAGCCGCTGGGCCTCTTTTGGGCGCTTCTTGCGATCCCGTTCTTCGTAAAAGCACTGCGCGATGGGTCGCTGCAGGCCGCGTTGATTGGGCTCGGCATGACCACCGTGGCGCTATCTATGCGCCCTGGAAGCATGTTCACGATCGCTGCACTTTGCCTTTGGCTGGTTTGGAGATTTGGCCGCACCCGGCTGCAAAAGCTGCGTGTCGTGGCTTATGCAGTCGGAATCGTTGTGAGTGTTGCTCTGGCTGGTCACTTGCTGCAACGTGCCTACGGAGTAGGCAATGATCTGACCGGAAGTAATTTTGCCTACACGCTGTGCGGCCTCTCGATTGGAACGGACTGGAGCGGCTGTCCGAATCGATACCAAGAAGTGAAAACTTTAGATTCGGAACGCAGTGTCACTGACTACCTGTACCGGAAATCGGTCGAGAACATCGCTGCGCAGCCGGCCGTTCTGGTAAAGCGTCTTTACGCTTCCGCGGTGTCCTTCGCCGTCGAGCTGCCATCAGTACTCTGGCGAGGGTATTCATGGTCAGGCGGCGACTATTCAACCCTGAAGCTCTTGTTCTTTTGTGTTGCCGCGATCGGCCTGGTCCATGTTGCGCTGTTTAGGCGCGAGCCCGGCGAACGGGTGTTCTGGCTGCTTGTTTGGCTTAGTGTTATTGCATCGGCTGCCTTCGTTCACTTCGATGACGGACGCCGTGTGATGACGCCGAGCTACCCGTTGTTGCTGATGTTCTTCTCCAGCGGGCTGGC
>DATLOA010000004.1:0-2940 GCA_035536515.1 Burkholderiaceae bacterium
CGGCGCACGATGCGCGCATGGTGGGTGGTCGGCGCTGCATTGCTCGCTGCAGTGGTGGTCAAGCTGTTCTTCGTCGACTTGTCCGGTCAGGGCACGGTTTATCGCATCGTTTCGTTCGTGGGCGTCGGTGTGCTGATTCTGCTGATCGGATATCTGGCGCCGGTTCCGCCGTCAGCTCCGCAATCTGCGAGGAGTGCCGCGTGAGGAAGCTGTTGAAAGCGACATTCGCAGCGTGCACGTTCGCCGCAGCGGTTGCCGTAGCGCAAACGCCGGGCAGTGCCGACTTCGCAGTGCGCCTGCCCCTGACGACGAGTGGTGACGGCCTGCACGTGGTCGAGTTTCCAGAGGCGGTGTATCGCGCAGCGCAATCGCGCGATCTTGCCGATCTGCGCATCTTCAACGCGCTGGATCAGGCATTGCCGATAGCGTTTGTCGCAGCGCCCTTACCGATAGCCCCGGACGCAATCGCGGTGGATTTGCGCATCGCGCGGTTACCGGCAGAAATCGAAGCGCGCGAGTCGTTGCTGCGCACTTTTGCGTTGCGAGTCGAGCGCGATCGCGAGCGCGCCGTGGTCGAGATCGGCCCACTGCCTCCAGCGACCGCAGCGGCATCGCCCGCATTGTCTGGTCCAGGCGGCTATTTGATCGACGCGCGGCCGCTGAAGAACTTGAAGGGCCGGCTCGTGTTGTCATTCGCATCCGGCGCCGAGGACTATGCAGACAGAGTCGAGATTCTCGGCAGCGACGACCTCGTTTTTTGGCGACCGCTGGCATCCGGCCCACTGGCGCGCAGCCGCAGCCTCGGCGACATCATTGAGCGCAACCGCTTCGCGCTCGAGCGGCCGCTTGCGTTCTTGCGCGTTGCCTGGACCTCGAAAGCGGCTCCGGACATCGAGCGCGCGCAATTTGTCGAAGACGTTGCGGCCAGTGTCACGCTACCGCGCGCGCAGTTGACCGCGGTGCTGGCGGACGATCGGCGCAGTCTGACCGTCGACGTGCCGGAGGCGCTGCCGATCACGCGCGTGTTTGTCCGCATGCCGGAGATGAATCGCGTGGTGCGGGCGCAGGTGTACCGGCACGACGCAGCGCCGGCGCCGCGTGCACGGCGTGTGCCTGTCGGACCGCGCCGCTCCGAGGAGCGTTGGCAGCCGATCGGCCATGTCGAGGCGTTTCGCGTGCTGCGCGAGGGCGTCGAGATCGCGGGTGCGCCACTGGCGATTCCGCTTCGCACCGATCGACTGCGCTTTGATTTTTCGGCGCCGCTTGATGGCGAGCCACCTTCAATAGAAGCTGAGTGGCGCCCGGTGCGTGCCGTATTTGCGGCGCGGGCACCGGGCCCGTACGTGCTGACGGTCGGCCATAACGACGCGCCTTTTGGCCCTGCGCTTGATGCCCGTTCAATGCTTGCCGCCGACGATCCATCAGGCGTGCGTCTCCCTATTGCCACGGTCGGCATCAGCGGCGATGCCGCAACGCTAGGGCGCGCGCAGCGCATTGCAAACGAGGCACGATGGTCGCGATATCTGCTGTGGACTGTGTTGCTGCTGGCCGTGGTCGGCCTCGCCTGGATGGCGTGGCGAATGTCGCTTCAGCTGCGGCGCAGCGGCTCGCCTGTCACAGACGATTCCAGCAGTCCAAAATAAAAGCGGCCGGCGGTAGGTTCTATCCCACCGCCGGCCGCAGCAAGCGACACCGGTTTAGCGAACCAGCGCAACCTGCTCGGGGGCCATGCGCTTGGCCGTGTGCGCAACCCGCTCACCGACGATTACGATTCTTTCCATCTGAATCATCGGCATCTCAACAGCTCGTTGCACTACCGGCCCTGCGGCTACTTCCTGCACGCCAACTACCGCCGCTAGCGCGAGTGAACTGACCGTAGCGGCAAAAAACAACGTGGTTTCGAATTTCTTGATCATGGCCAGCTCCTTTAAGTCGATTGCGTAGTTTGTCGATGGACGCAATGTAGGCAGTTAAGTCGTGGCCAGCCATGCGAATGCGATGAAGTGCAGGAAAACCGGCGTGGATTGCATTTTGTCGGGGCGGGCAGTGACGAAACTGGCGATTCCGCGATGAACCCGCGCTGCCGCGTTGCCGGCGCGACGAGCTAAGCCATCAGCCGGACCCACCGCGGTTGTTTCATTCGCTGCTCGGCTCCCCGTTGCAGATTTTCCTAATCGCGTCGGACGCAGTCACAAAGACGCGATGTCTAGAAAAATTTCTTTCTTTACAAAGCCTGAGCTGAGCGAATAAATTTTGCGGCCTCAAGAAGTAAAAAAACCCCCCAAGGAGGAAGTACATGAAACGCATCGCGATACTGATCGCGTGCGCCGCGTTGCTAAACGCATGCGGCGGTGGATCAGATCAACCCGAGCCACAAGCATCGGCATCGGCATCAGCATCAGCATCAGCAGCCACAGCAATCAGTGAAGTCAAGAGCCTTTCAGCGCAGGGTTTGGTACCCACATCTCCGTCGCAGGAGCCTGTTTCGGCGCCGGCATCCGAGAGCGGCAATCTTTGGTTTATTGAACTAGTTGGTGCGCCGGAAGCGGAGGGCAGCAGTCGGGCCGCGGTCCGGGCTGAAAAGCAAGCTTTTAAACGCGCCGCCGCGGCCGCTGGAGCTAAGTACAGAGAGCGCCGCTCGTTTGAGGTGCTGTTCAATGGCTTCTCTGCGGAGGTAACGCCGTCCGAGCGCGCCAAGCTTGCCAAGCTGCCGGGATTTAAAGCGATGTACCCGGTAGAAGTTCTACGTGTGCCGCGACCCGAGGTCCGCGGTGGCTCGGCACCCGATTTGGCCAATGCAATCCAAATGACCGGGGCCAATCTCGCACACCAAAGCGGGTACACCGGCATCGGGGTCAAAGTCGGGATTATCGACACCGGCGTTGACATCGACCATCCGGACCTTGGAGGCACGGGGACTCCGGGTGGCACGCCGTTCCC
>DATLOA010000005.1:0-5180 GCA_035536515.1 Burkholderiaceae bacterium
TGTGACACGACGCGGGTCGAGCCCAAGTGTATTGCCGTGATGAATGTGATTGTCGATCAGCGCCGCGAGCAAGTTGTGCGCGAGTGCGATCGCGCTGAAGTCGCCGGTGAAGTGCAGGTTAATGTCTTCCATCGGTACGACTTGCGCATAGCCGCCACCGGCAGCGCCGCCCTTCATGCCAAACACCGGTCCTATCGAAGGCTCGCGCAGGCAGACGATTGCGTTCTTGCCGATGCGGTTCAGCGCGTCGCCGAGCCCCACCGTCGTCGTTGACTTGCCTTCCCCCGCGGGAGTCGGGCTGATAGCGCTGACCAGAATCAGCTTGCTGTCCGGGCGACCGGGCAGGCTCGCAATGTGCGTGAGCGACACTTTGGCTTTGTAACGGCCAAATGGCTCGAGCTCGCTCTCGGGGATACGCAGGCGATCGCGCGCCAACTCAACAATGGGCTTCAATGTCGCGCGTTGCGCGATTTCAATGTCGCTGAGCATGGTTCGGTGACCGGCTTGGCAGAAGGAATTAAACCGCTAGAGTAATCATGTCGCGAAATCAACCCGTTATACTTCGCCCCAGCTTCGAGGAGCGTTGCGACAGCCGTTCCGGCTGCCAGGCTCGAAGCGGTTCGGTTCCTGCCGAACTTGTATTAACGGCGCTCGCGAACCCCTAACAAGGAGCGCGAGATGAGCGCCGTATTAAAACCTACCCAAAATACTTCGAGCGACTATGTCGTTGCCGACCTTGCCTTGGCTGATTGGGGCCGCAAGGAAATTCGCATCGCCGAAACCGAAATGCCGGGGCTGATGGCGATTCGCGACGAGTATGCGAGCGCACGGCCTTTGCGCGGCGCCCGTATTACAGGCTCGTTGCACATGACGATCCAAACAGCAGTCCTGATCGAGACGCTGCAGGCGCTCGGGGCGGAAGTGCGATGGGCGAGCTGCAACATATTTTCCACGCAGGATCACGCGGCGGCAGCCATCGCTACCGGCGGCACCGCCGTATTCGCAGTTAAGGGCGAGTCGCTTGCGGACTACTGGGATTACACGCACAGAATTTTCGAGTGGCCCGACGGTGGATTCAGCAACATGATTCTCGACGACGGCGGTGACGCAACGCTGTTGTTGCATCTCGGCAGCAAGGCGGAGAAGGACACCAGCCTCATTTCGAAACCCGGCAGCGAAGAGGAAGAGTTCCTGTTCGCTTCGATCAAGACCAAGCTGGGGCGCGACGCGTCGTGGTATTCGACGCGGCTGGCGAAGATCAGAGGCGTCACCGAAGAAACGACGACTGGGGTCAAGCGCCTGTATCAAATGGCAAAGGAGGGCAAGCTCGCGTTTCCGGCAATCAACGTCAACGACTCGGTGACGAAGAGCAAATTCGACAACCTCTACGGCTGTCGCGAATCGCTTGTCGACGGCATCAAGCGCGCGACTGACGTTATGGTCGCCGGCAAGGTGGCGGTGGTCGCGGGCTACGGCGACGTCGGCAAAGGATCGGCACAGGCGCTGCGCGCCTTATCGGCGCAGGTGTGGGTGACCGAGATCGATCCCATTTGCGCGCTGCAGGCAGCAATGGAAGGCTATCGCGTCGTGACGATGGAGTACGCGGCCGACAAGGCCGACATTTTCGTGACCGCGACCGGCAACTTTCACGTGATCACGCACGATCACATGGAGAAGATGAAGGACCAGGCGATTGTCTGCAACATCGGTCACTTCGATAACGAAATCGACATTGCCGGCGTCAAGCAATACCAGTGGGAAAACATCAAGCCGCAGGTCGATCACATCATTTTCCCCAACGGTAAGCGAATCATCCTGCTCGCCGAGGGCAGGCTGGTAAATCTGGGCTGCGGCACTGGACACCCGAGCTACGTGATGTCGAGCTCGTTTGCCAATCAGGTCATCGCGCAAATCGAGCTATTTGGCAACACCGACAAATATCCGGTCGGCGTGTATGTGCTGCCAAAGCATCTTGATGAAAAGGTTGCGCGGCTCCAGTTGAAGAAGCTGAATGCGCAGTTGACCGAGCTGACCGATGCGCAAGCGCACTACATCAGCGTGGCGAAAGACGGACCGTACAAACCGGATCACTACCGCTATTGATGAGACTACTGCTGGTTTGGATCCTGAACGCGATCGCGCTGCTCGCGGTCGCGTATCTTTTCCCGGGCGTACAGATTCAGGATTGGAAGGCGGCGGCGATTGCGGCTTTGGTGCTCGGGCTGGTCAATGCGCTCGTTAAGCCAATTCTGGTGATTCTGACGCTGCCGGTCACGATTCTCACGCTCGGCTTGTTTCTGCTCGTAATCAACGCGCTGCTGTTCTGGGCGGTCGCATCGCTGCTGCCGGGATTCAACGTCGGCGGTTTCGGCGCGGCATTCGTCGGCGCGCTTTTGTACAGCGTGATTGCGTGGATATTGTCGATGCTGATTCCGGACCGGAAGTAAAGCAGCGCTTGGACAACATCAGCTTCGAGTTTTTCCCGCCGCGCACGCCTGAGGGGGTGGTCAAGCTGCGCGACGCTCGGACGCAGCTAGCGACGCTGAAGCCCGAGTACTTCTCCGTGACCTTTGGCGCCGGCGGATCAACGCGCGAGGGCACGCTTGCGACTGTGATGGAAATCCATCGCGAGGGATTGTCGGTGGCACCGCATATATCGTGCATCGGCACGTCGCGCGATTCGGTGCGGACGTTGCTGGAAGGCTATCGCGGCCACGGGATCCATCGCCTGGTCGCGCTGCGCGGCGACCTGCCCTCGGGGGCCCCCGGCGGAGCGGGCGACTTTCGCTACGCCAACGAGCTGGTCGAATTCATTCGCGCAGAAACGGGCGACTGGTTCGAAATCGAAGTGGCTGCGTATCCGGAATATCACCCGCAAGCGCGCTCGCCGGCCGAGGACCTGCAAAGCTTCGTACGTAAGGTCAACGCCGGAGCGGACTCCGCGATCACGCAATACTTCTACAACGTCGATGCGTATGCAAGATTCGTCGACGATGTGAGCGCGCTGGGGTGCAAGGTGCCCATCGTTGCAGGCGTGATGCCCATCATCAACTACACGCAGCTCGCGCGTTTTTCGGACGCCTGCGGCGCTGAGATTCCGCGGTGGATAAGGCAGCGGCTTGAGAGCTTCGGAGACGATCGCACGTCGATTCGCGCGTTTGGCCTCGATGTCGTGACCGATTTATGCCAGCGCCTGATTGCGGCCGGCGCACCCGGCCTGCACTTCTACACCCTTAACCAGGCCGAGACTACCGTCGAACTGTGCGAGCGCCTGCGCTAGCTTGAGATTTGGCGCGGAAGCGGCGCCCGGTTGATGCTGCGGTTCCAGCAACGCTGCAAGCCAATCTGCTGCGCGCTGAGCGCCCTGCCGGATGCGATCGCGCAGACTCATCGATTCGAAGATCTGAACGCGGACCGGCGTTAGCGCTTCGATCACCGCCAAGCCATGGGTGCCCAGGCAAGCCTCTTCGCCGCGGCCCAGAAATGCATCCCGTGGGTTACCTTCCTCTGTCAGCCAGACACGCCCGTATAAAACACGCACTTTCTTTCCCGCCGCTGCAAACGGTACCAATGTGCCGCCGGCCAGGTCGAGAGTCCAAAGCAGTGCTGTTTGATGTCGCATTTTCACTCCCATGCGCGTTTCGCATACTCTTCAGTGCCACGGCCGCATTAAAGACCTCGGCCTTAGCGGCGACAAACGAAATGATTGCAGTTGATGCATGCGCCTTGTGCATGTATCGTGCGGCATGAAACCTCGTGTCCCGGCCCGTTCAGCACGCCGCGAACGCACGATTGGCCTCAGCGCGCTGCGCGGCTTCGAAGCTTCGGCGCGTCGGATGTCGTTCACCCTTGCCGCTGCCGAGCTGAATCTGACTCAGTCTTCGATCAGCCGCCAAGTGGCGGAGCTCGAGCGCCAGGTAGGTACCGCGTTGTTCGCGCGCCAAACTCGCGCGCTCGCGTTGACCGCTGCCGGCCAGCGCCTGTTTCAAGCGACGCAGCAGGCGCTCAAGCAGATCGACCGCGCAGTCGAGGACATCCGCGGGCCGCGCAACGCCGCACGGGTCACGATTACGACCTACGCATCGTTTGCCTCCCTGTGGCTGGTGCCGCGGCTAGCGATGTTTCAGCGCGAGCATCCTCAGATCGAACTGCGCATCGACGCCAGCGATCGCTTCATCAATATCGACGCCGAAGGTGTCGACGTGGCGATTCGCTGGACACGCGCCACCTTATTGCCGAACGGGACAGTGCCATTGCACGAAGAGGAAGTTGTGCCTGCGCTGTCACCGCTGCTCCTCGAGCGCAGCAGCGTCGCGTTGAAAATGCCGCAGGACCTGTTTCAGTTGCCGCTGTTGGAGCTGGATCAATCGCTGCCAACCTCGGCTTCAAGCGCCTGGCCCCATTGGTTCCAGTTTGCCGGCGTGCGCGCCGCACCGCCCGCGCCGCGGTTGATGTTTACCTTTGTCGATCAATCGGTACAGGCCGCCGTGCGCGGCCAGGGCGTCGTACTGACACGCTCGCCGTTCGTCGATGAGCTGGTGGCGAGCGGCGATCTGATCACGCCGTTTCCGAAACTCAGAATGCCGACTGGCTACCAGTACGCACTAATTGTCAATGTAAATACGCGCGAGACCGCGCATGTCGCTGCGTTCTGCGCCTGGATTCGTGCCGAGTTCGAGCAGGGGCCTTTTCGGCAGACATGAGGTCGCTGCCCGCGTTAATACACAGCAGCATCGGTGATCACCACGTCCATCCTTGTATCGTGCGGCAGCGGATGGATCGTCTGCAGCCGCGCCGCTTCAAATGCAACGCCCACCATCAGCGGAAAAGGAATCAGCGCTGCCAACGTGCGGTCATAGTAGCCGCCGCCGTAGCCCAAGCGAAAGCGCCCGGCGTCAAAGCCGAGGCACGGAATCAACAGACAATCGGGCTGCATCGTTCGTCCTTGGGCCGGGACCGGAATGCCGAAGTCGCCGGCGCGCATCGGCGAGTCAGACGTCCAGGTGTGAAATTCAAGCAGGTCACCTACGATCACCGGAAGGCCGGCGACACGCCGCGAATCGAGCGCCAGCCAGTCACCGACGAGCGCGCGAAGATCGGGTTCACCACGAATCGGAAAGTAAAATCCGACGGCATTGATGTCGGCGTGCCGCATCCAATCGGCAACACGCCGCTGCAAC
>DATLOA010000006.1:0-13653 GCA_035536515.1 Burkholderiaceae bacterium
AGTTGACTTGCCCGCACCGTTCGGTCCGATGATGCCGACGATCGCGCCGGCCGGCACGCTGAACGTCAGGTCATCGACTAAAAGTCGATCTCCGTATCCTTTCGACACGCCATTGAACTCGATCACCTTGTCGCCCAGCCGATCGGCGACCGGGATGAAGATTTCCTGCGTTTCGTTACGAGTCTGATGCTCGTACGACGACAGTTCGTCGAAGCGCGCCAGCCGTGCCTTGCTCTTCGCCTGCCGGCCCTTCGCGTTCTGCCGCACCCATTCGAGCTCGGACTTCATCGTCCTTACGCGCGCGTCCTCCTGCTTCGATTCGCGCTCGAGACGTTCTTCTTTTTGTTGCAGCCACGCGCTGTAATTGCCTTTATAGGGAATGCCGCGCCCGCGATCGAGCTCAAGAATCCATTCTGCGGCGTTGTCGAGAAAGTAGCGATCGTGGGTGACCGCTACAACGGTGCCGGGGAAGCGCAGAAGAAATTGCTCGAGCCAGTCGACGCTTTCGGCGTCGAGATGGTTGGTGGGCTCGTCGAGCAACAGCATGTCGGGCTTCGACAGAAGCAGCTTGCACAACGCGACGCGACGCTTCTCTCCGCCCGACAGCGTTCCAAGCACCGCATCCCACGGCGGCAGTCGCAGCGCGTCGGCCGCAATTTCCATTTGATGCTCGGTGTCCTGGCCGCTCGTCGCCAAAATCCCTTCGTACTTAGCCTGTTCGGCCGCCAACTTATCGAAATCCGCATCTGGCTCGGCATACGCGGCGTAGATTTCGTCGAGCTTCTGTTTCGCATGTAGCGATTCTCCGAGCCCGCCTTCAACCTCCTGCTTGACGGTGCTCGCGGCGTCGAGCTGCGGCTCCTGCGGCAGATATCCGATCTTGATACCCGGCATCGCGACCGCGTCACCTTCGATTTCCTTGTCCAGTCCCGCCATGATTCGAAGGAGCGTCGACTTACCCGAGCCGTTCAAGCCGAGCACGCCGATCTTGGCGCCAGGGAAAAAACTGAGCGAAATATTTTTCAGGATCTCGCGCTTGGGCGGGACCACCTTGCCCACGCGGATCATCGAATAAACGTACTGAGCCATTGAATCTAGGAAAAGAGGGAGCAAATGAGGACTACGACAAGCGGCGCAGAGTAACGCATCGCATGTATCATTCGCTTCGGATTGTGGTGCTGTGTGTTCCGGTTCGCACCCTCCCTCGCGGTTGTTAATCAATACTCCCCGAACTTTTGTAGTGTTCGCATTTGC
Source organism: Burkholderiaceae bacterium (assembly GCA_035536515.1). Lineage (GTDB taxonomy): Bacteria > Pseudomonadota > Gammaproteobacteria > Burkholderiales > Burkholderiaceae_F > JACCZX01. The sequence goes on from DATLOA010000006.1 coordinate 1,255, forward strand.
CTGAACCGGTTCTGCGATGCCAAGGCGTCGCCCCAGGCCGTGCTCAGGAGATCAATTTGAATTTGTCATTTGAAGCCCTCGGCTTGTCCGAGGCACTGGTTCGCGCCGTCACCGAACTGGGTTACGCCACGCCGACTGCGATTCAGCAACAGGCCATTCCCGCCGTACTAAGCGGTGGCGACTTACTCGCCGGCGCTCAAACCGGCACCGGCAAGACAGCGGGCTTTGTGCTGCCGATACTGCAAAGACTGGCTTCCCAGCCGGCCTCGCAGGGCAGGTCGCGTAAGCCAGTCCGAGTTCTGATACTGACGCCAACCCGCGAACTGGCGGCGCAGGTTGAAGAGAGCGTGCGCGATTACGGAAAGCACAGCAAAGCAAGCGTGGCCGTTATCTATGGCGGTGTATCGATCAACCCGCAGATTTCGGCGCTGAAGCGCGGCGTCGATATCGTCGTCGCGACTCCGGGGCGCCTGCTCGACCACGTCGGCCAGCGCACGGTCGACCTCTCTCAGGTCGAAGTACTCGTGCTGGATGAAGCCGACCGCATGCTCGACATGGGATTCTTGCCTGACATGAAGCGCGTGTTCGCGCTTCTGCCGAAGACACGGCAAACGTTGCTTTTTTCGGCCACGTTTTCAGAGGAGATTCGCACGCTCGCCAATTCGCTGCTGAAAAATCCGGCGATGGTGCAGGTCGCACCGCGCAACTCGACCGTCGAAGGCGTGACGCAACGCGTGGTTCTGGTGGATCGCGGCCGCAAATCCGAGCTGCTCGCGCACATGATTACCACCAACAACTGGTTTCAGCTGCTGGTGTTCACGCGCACCAAGCACGGCGCGAATCGGCTCGCTGAATTTTTGAATAAGCACGGCGTGACTGCGCTAGCGATTCACGGCAACAAGAGCCAGGGTGCGCGCACGCGCGCGCTGAGCGAGTTCAAGAGTGGCGAGCTGCAAACGCTGGTGGCCACCGATATCGCCGCGCGCGGATTGGATATCGAGCTGCTGCCGCATGTGATCAACTTCGATTTGCCGCACGTGCCTGAGGACTATGTGCACCGGATCGGCCGCACGGCGCGCGCCGGTGCAACCGGTGAGGCCATTTCACTGGTGTGTGCCGATGACAAGCCGCTGCTGCTCGATATCGAACGATTGATCCGGCGCCAGGTGCTGCGCGAGATTGTTGTCGGCTTCGAGCCCAATCCGAACGAGCGCGCCGAGCCCATCGTGCGCCAGCGCGGTCAAGGAAAAGACCGTGGACAACACGAGCGAGCGCAGCGCTCAGCACCGCGCCGCCCATCGCAAAGCCAGCCGCGCAAGAATGGCGACGTGCAGGCGGCACGGCCGCAGCCATCAAAGCCGAATGGTCAACCCACGCGCAGCGCTGAAGCGCATGCGAAACCGCAGCATCCACGCCCTGCGTCACCGCCAAGGCGGCCGGTCGACAGCGCGTCGACGGTGCGCACTAACATTCCGGGACTTCTTCAGCCGTCGCATCGCCGGGGGCGCTAATCTTCCGCACCTCCCGCTGAGGTTGCGATGGGAAATATCGAGATCAGGCACAACGTAGCCGCCAGGCGCTTCGAAGCGACCGTCGACAAGCTGCTGTGCCGCTGCGATTACCGAATGCACGGCAACACGATGATGCTCGTGCATACCGAGGTTCCGCCGCAACACGAAGGCAAGGGTTTTGCGTCGATGCTGGTACGTGCTGCGTTCGATCACGCCAGGGAAAACGGGATGGACGTTCTGCCGGTGTGCTCGTACGTCGCAGCGTGGGCGCGGCGCCACCCCGAGGTCCAACCGCTACTCGCGCGCTAAAAGTTGACCGGCGGTGGGACGCCAACATTGAAGCGATGGCCGGCAGCGCAAGGCCGTCTTTCGGTAGCTGAACCCGCAAGTACGGTAATTTTCCTACGTACGTTTGGACCCTAAGATGCCGGCATGAATTTGTTGATCATCGGCGGCGGCGTATTTCTGGGGCAGTCGCTGTTGCAGGCGGCGCTGATCGGCGGTCACACAGTCACGGTCTTCAATCGCGGCCAGTCACGCAACTGGTGGCCACCCGGCGTCAAGTGGATCGTGGGCGATCGGCTCGAAGACCTGCACTTGTTGATGGGACGAAAATGGGACGCGGTAATTGACACCTGCGGCTACCGGCCGCAGGACGTCGAAGCAAGCTGCGCCGCGCTGTACGACAGTTGCGAGCGCTACGTCTTCATCTCGAGCGTGTCGGCGTACGCGTCATTCGCCAATGTGCCGATCCGCGAGCAGGATCCGCTGGCGACCGCCGAAGAAGTCGACCGCGAAACGATCAACGGCGCCAACTATGGGCCACTGAAAGCGGAGTGCGAGCGAACCGTCTCGCGTGCCTTCGGGCAACAGGCGCTATTGATCCGGCCTGGACTGATCGTGGGGCCCAACGATCCAACGGGGCGCTTTTCGTACTGGCCGTGGCGCATCTGTGGCGGTGGGCGGGTGCTCGCGCCGGGCTCACCCGAGACACCCATTCAGTTTATCGACTCGCGCGATCTCGCCGCGCTAGTTTTGCGACTGATCATGATGCGGGCCAGCGGTTCGTTCAACGCAACCGGGCCGAACGAAGGCGCGACCTTCGGCGAGCTGCTCGACACGTGCCGCTGGATTTCAGGTGAAGACGTCGAGATCGAATGGGTCGAAGAGACGTTTCTCGAGCGCGAAGGCGTGCAGCCGTGGACTGAGCTGCCGTTGTGGATTCCGACACACGATCCGCAAACGCGCGGCTTTCACATGGTGGATACCACGCGCGCCCGCCGTAACGGCTTGCGGACGCGGCCGATGGCAGTCACTGTCAGCGACATCCTTGAGGCCGGCATTCCCGAGCACGACGACAAGCGCCGCGTCGGCAAGATCACGCGCGAACGCGAGCGCGATTTGCTCGCAGTCTGGCGGCTGCAAAAGGCGGGGCTGGCGTTGGCATAGTGAGCTGTTTACAGGCACTAGTTACACCTTGAAACGAACCGGCGTCGTCACACGGGCACAAATCGTCGTTGAATCTCCTGTAACACTTGGAGGTCACGATGAAACGTAAATTCTTGATTGGCGCTTCATTCAGCGCTTTAGTTATCGCGGCGATGGCACCCTTGGCAGCGGCACAGGCCAATGGCGTCTCGATCAGAGTCAATACTCCGGAGTTCGGGATTCGCATCGGTGCGCCGCATTTTCCGCATCGGGTGTTCCAACCTGTGCCCGTATATCAGCCGGTCCCAGTCTATGAGCCAGTCCCGGTCTATCAGCCCGCACCCGTTTACTACCCACGTCACTATCGGCACGTGCCGCCCCCGGTGATCTACACAGCGCCACCGCGCTACGGCTACGGTTGGGGCCCCGGTCACCGGCACTGGCAACATCGTCACTGGCAACAACATCGAAACGACCGCGACGACTGGCGCGACCGCCACGATCGGCATGACCGGCACGATCGCCACGAACGGCACGGTTATCGGTAGTACGCTGGCCCGCTCTGTGCTTGATTCCCCGTGAGAAGCTCACGGGGAGACAAGCATGCGCATAGAGGGCCAAAGCTCTAACGTAGAAGACCGCCGCGGACAGTCGTTCGGCGGCCGTGGATTGATCGGCGGCGGCATCGGCACCTTGGTGCTCGTCGTTGTAGGGTTGTTCTTCGGCATCGACCCTCGCGTCATACTCGGACTCTCCGAAACCGCGCAGCAGGTGCAGCAACCACGCGCTCCGCAAGGGCCTGCGAAGGCGCCGAGCGACGCCGAAGGTCAGTTCGTTTCGGGTGTGCTGTTGGACACGGAGAAAACCTGGAATGCGCTGTTCAGGCAGCTCGGGCGTAGTTACGGTGAACCGAAGGTCGTCATCTTCGAGCGCGCGACGCGCTCGGCGTGCGGCACCGGGCAATCCGCAATGGGCCCGTTTTACTGTCCCCTTGATCAAAGTGTCTACATCGATCTTGCGTTCTACCGCGCATTGCAGGAGCGCTTCAAGGCGCCGGGAGACTTCGCGCAGGCATACGTAATCGCGCACGAGGTCGGGCATCACGTGCAAAACCAGCTCGGCATCATGGAAAAAACCCAGGCACTGCGGCAACGGTTGAACGAAGCGCAGAGCAATGCACTTTCGGTGCGCGTTGAGTTGCAGGCCGATTGTTTCGCCGGCGTGTGGGCGCATCACGCGGGCAATCGCAAGCTGCTCGACGCGGGTGACGTCGAAGAAGCGATGCGCGCCGCGGCCGCGATCGGCGACGACAATATCCAGCGCCGCACTCAGGGCCAGATCGTTCCAGAGAGTTTCACCCACGGCAGCTCCGAGCAGCGCGTCCGCTGGTTCATGACCGGTATGAAGAGCGGCCAGATCACCGCGTGCAACACGTTCGAAGGGGTGTGAGGCAGCGCGTCTTGCGGCGGCAGATTCGCAGTCAGTTATCAGCGAACGGCGCATCGCGCCTTTAAGATCGCCGTCGTGAACGCTCCGGAAGTTTTGTCACGCCGCTCTAATCTCGATGCGACTCTGCTTGGCCGCACGGCGCCGTTGCCGATCGCATCGTATTTTGATCCTGCCTGGTTTGAGCGCGAACTGCAGCAACTGTTCGCGCCGGGCCCTAACTACGCCGGCACGGAAATGATGGTGCCGGAGGTTGGCGACTACATGACGCTGCCGTCAACGGCCCACGGCAAGGTACTCGTGCACGGACCGGACGGCATCAACCTGCTGTCGAATACGTGTCGACATCGGCAAGGGCTGCTGCTCGACGGCAAAGGCAACAATGCCAATATCGTCTGTCCGCTGCATCGGTGGACCTACGACTTAAACGGCAAGCTGCTTGGCGCTACGGACTTCGACGTCACGCCTGACTGCTCGCTGCCGAGCACGCCGCTGTGGCGCTGGAACGGATTGCTGTTTGCTGGTCCGCGCGATCCGAACATAGACCTGCAGGATTTTCCGCTGGCGCCCGATTACAACTATGACAACTACGTGTTTGAAAGAGCGCTCGTTGAAGAGTGCCCGTTTAACTGGAAAGCGTTTCTTGAAATCTACCTCGAGCTGTATCACGTCGAGGCGATGCATCCGGGGTTGCAGAAGTGGGTCGATCCCGGCAGCTACGAGTGGGGCTTTGGCGACCGCTGGAGCTATCAGATCCTCGGCATCAAGGATGGGTTGAAGTCGCAGGTATCGCCTAACTACCAGCGGTATCGCGACACGATTCTTGAGTACTCGCGCGGCGAGCTGCCGAAGTACGGGACGATCTGGTCGATCCTGTATCCGAACGTGATGCTCGAGTGGTACCCGTACTGCCTCGTCGTCAGCACGCTGATTCCGCGCGCGCCTGAACTGACGACTAATATCGTCGAGTTCTACTACCCCGAAGAGGTGCAGGCGTTTGAGCGGCAGATCGTCGATGCGCACCAGGCCGCGTACGCCGAGTCGGCCGCCGAGGACGCGCAAATCTGCACGCGATTGCAGCGCGGTCGTCGTGCGCTATGGCTGGCCGGTGAAGACGATGCCGGCCCGTACCACTCGCCCCACGAGGACGGCATGATCCACATGCACGACTGGATCCGGCGGCAATTCAACGCTCCTCGCGTACGCGACGGTTGACGCCGTCGCACGTGCACTCGTCACGCTTAGTTAGGCGCGCTCCCTTCGGAGCGGCCGCGTGTACGCGCGCAGCACGACAGCAGGGGATAAGGCGTGCGCCGCTGATCACTCTTTCAAGCCGTCGCCATTTCTTCGATAGCGATGGCGTTCGCGGCCGCGGAAATGACCGCCGCTATACGTCCGACATCGCGCAATTGTTCGGTGCTCATGCCGCCTTGCTTTAGCAACGCGTAGTGCGACTGCACGCAGTAGTGGCACTTGCCAACGATCGACGCGGCGAGCGCGTAGAGTTCGAACAGGCGCTTATCGACGCCAGCGTGCGTCGCGTATGCCTGCATTCGCAACTGCGCGGGCAACGACTTTATTTCCGCGTCGCCGGTCATTTCAACGTACGGGTACCAGACGTTGTTCATTCCCATCAGCGCCGCTGCGGTAAGTGCCGCGGTTTTTTCAACGTCCGGTGCGGCGTCTGAGTTGCGGATGATCGCCACCAGACGGGTCGCCTGTGCTGCATACGCCGCTGCCAGCGCCACACCAGCGGCTTCGTTGGATGGCAGCGACGAACGACCAAGCACACCGTCTAAATTGATGCGCACGTCCTTCGCGTAATCGGGAATTAGCGCCTTGATGTCGTTGATGTAATCCATTGCCATGTGCTGTCCGTTAGTGCGCAACGACGGGCGCCGCCGGCGTCAACGTTGCGGTTCCAACCGCGCGATTGCACGGGCACAGCTCATCGGTTTGAAGGCCGTCAAGTACGCGCAGGATTTCTTCCGGATTGCGGCCGACATTGAGGTTGTTAACCGATACGTGCTGAATTACGTTATCCGGATCGACAATAAACGTTGCGCGCAGAGCAGCACCTTCCTTGATATCGCGTATGCCGAGCATGTCAACCAGGGACCCCGTGGTGTCCGCAAACATCCAGTGATTCAGCCGATCGAGATCCTTGTGGTCGCGACGCCACGCAAGCTTGACGAACTCGTTATCGGTCGAGCCGCCGAGCAGGACAGCATCGCGGTCTTCGAAGTCGTTCGCCAGCTTCGCGAAGCCGACGATTTCGGTCGGGCAGACGAATGTGAAGTCCTTTGGATAAAAGTAAATGACTTTCCACTTGCCTGTGAACGAGCGCTCGTTGATGTCTTCGAAAGCACTGACGGCGTTTTCTTCGTGGTGGTTAAAGCCGGGCTTGACGCCAACGACGTGGAAAGAATCGAGTTGCTGACCGACGGTTTTCATTGTTGCTCCAACGTTGTGTGAGAAAGCTAGTGGGGAAGTAGATTAGGCGTAGTTTAAGGCTATCAAGGGCCTATCGATGATTGTGATTCACTATCTTCGCGATAGACGCCCTCCCGCTGTCTGCAACAATGGCGGCTGTGACCGCTTCGCCGCATCGCACTTCCAGCTCCTGGCTGGCCTGGTACTTCGTCGTCGTCTGGGGCTCCGGCTTCCTGGCGACCAAGGTAGGGCTGCAGTACGCACCGCCGCTCACCTTCCTGACGCTGCGATTTGCGTTCGGCATGCTGCTTGTGATTCCGATTGCCTTGGCCATGCGCCCGCGCTGGCCGGGCTCGGTTTCGCAATGGCTACACGTCGCCGCAGCCGGTTTACTTATGCACGCCGTCAACCTCGGCGGCAGCCACTACGCGCAATATCTCGGAATGTCGGCCGGTATCACGGCGCTGGTGCTCGCATTGCAGCCGTTAGTGACTGCGATGGTGGCAGGTCCGTTTATCGGCGAGCGGCTGAACCGTCTGCAGTGGATTGGCGTTTTCCTGGGCTTCGCCGGTGTGGCGCTGGTCGTCTGGCACAAGATCGATCTCGACGCGATGAGCGCGGCGTCGCTCGCCGCGGTGCTGATCTCGCTCGCCGCGATTACCGTCGGCACACTGTATCAGCGCATCTTCTGCCCCGCAGTCGACCTGCGCGCGGCGTCGGTCGTTCAGTTTGCGGCTACGTTGTTGCTGGTCGCGCCGCTCGCACTGGCGGTCGAAGGCTTCCGGTTCGAAGTCTCGTGGCAGCTTCTGGCGGCGATTGGCTTTCTTGTGTTCTTCGCCTCGATCTTCGCCGTGAATGCGCTACACACGCTAATGCGGCGTGGTGAAGCAACGCGCGTGACGAGCCTGCTGTATCTGACGCCCATCATCGCGGTGGGGCTTGAATGGCTGATGTTTGGCATCTATCCGACGTGGCTGACCGCGCTCGGCGTCGCCATCACTTGCGCCGGGGTGGCGCTGGTGGCGTTGAAGCTGCGCGACAAAAGCGAGCTGCAAGAGGCCGAGCTGCCTCGTAGCGCGTTGTGATGTCGCGATGAAAATGACCCTGCCGCGCATCATCGCGTTCGTCGTTCTGACGCACACCGCGTTCGGCGCCGCGCGCGTAACGGCATCGCTGTATGCGTTGTCGAACAAGGCGTCGCCGTTTACGGTTGGCGTGCTGCTCGCGTTGTATGCGCTCGTGCCTGCACTGCTCGCCGTGCGCGCCGGCCGCTGGCTCGATGAAGTCGGACCCTTTCGCCCTCTGCTACTCGGCACTGTGATGATGACGCTCGGGGCCGCGCTTCCGGCGGCGTTTCCGTATGCCACCGCCGACGTCGCGCCGCTGCTGGTCGCGAGCGCGTTGCTCGGGACAGGTTTCATGTACGTGCAGATGACCATGCAAAACCTGGTCGGCACCATGTCGGAGCCAGGCAGCCGGCCCGCTGACTTTTCAATGCTCGCGTTGGGGTTTTCTACTTCGGGACTTATTGCGCCCGTGGCAAGCGGATTTCTAATCGACAGTGTTGGTCACCGAACCACCTTCGCGTTGATCTTTCTGCTGATGATCGTCAGCGTCATGATTCTGATGATGCAGCGAGCGTTGTTGCCGACGCCGCAATCGCACGCAGCGGCGACCGAAGTGCGCAGCCCGTTCGATTTGCTGCGCTACCCAGCAGTGCGCAATGTGTTGATAGTGAGCGGAATGATTTCGATGTCATGGGACTTGCAGCAATTCCTCATTCCCGTGTACGGCACCAGCATCGGATTGTCGGCGTCGCAGATCGGCTTAGTTCTGGGCAGCTTTGCAGCGGCGACTTTTACCATCCGGCTCGCGATGCCGACGCTGTCACGGCGCTACCGCGAATGGCAGGTGCTTCTGTTTACGCTGATCACCGCTGCCGCCGGCTTCGCGTTGATTCCATTTTTTACGACGCTGGCTCCGCTAATGGCGGTGGCATTCCTGCTTGGACTCGGGCTTGGCGCGGCACAACCGAACGTGATGTCGCTACTGCACGATCGATCACCGGCCGGACGAGTGGGTGAAGCGCTCGGAGTGCGGACCACAATCATGAACTCTAGTCATGTGGTGCTACCACTCGTGTTCGGCGCGTTCGGTTCTGTTCTGGGCGCCGGCCCTGCGTTCTGGTTGATGGCGAGCCTGCTCGGCGCCGGCGGCTGGACGGCATGGCGCCGCATGAACGTTGAGAAGCCTACGCGCGAATGAACAAGGTTCCGTTCGACTTTCCGGGGCGCGTGACCGCCGAGCAGCAAGCAGCATCTTTGCAACAGGCGCTCGCCGGCTGGGACGGGACCTCACCGTTGTGGCTGTTTGGCTACGGCTCGCTGATCTGGAATCCCGAGGTCACGTACGACCGCCGCATCACGGCACGCGTGCACGGCTATCACCGTCGTCTGTGTTTGTGGAGTCGCGTCAACCGCGGCACGATCGAGTGCCCCGGGCTGGTGGCGGGGCTCGATCGCGGTGGCGCGTGTGCCGGAGTCGCCTACCGGATGCCCGCTGAGACGGCGCGCGAAGAGCTCGAGCGGCTATGGGAGCGCGAGATGTTCATGGGTTCGTACGCGCCGCGCTGGCTCGAGTGCCGGTTGTATGGTCAGGCCGAAAAAAGCACGTTTGTTTCGGCACTGGCATTCGTCGTGCGCCGCGACGCGTCGAACTATGCAGGGAAGCTGACCGAGAAAGAAATTCTCGCGGTCTTCGAGCGCGGCAGCTGCGGACGCTTCGGCACCAGCCTCGACTATCTAGTTAAGACGGTCAGCTCGCTGCGCGAGCACGGCCTGCGTGACCCGCGCCTTGAACGGCTTGCCCGGCATGCCGCAGTTCATATGCCTAAGATAACGAGATGAACATCGCCGATTTGCGCGTTGAGTACAAACGTGGCGAGCTCGACGAGAGCCATGCAAATGCCGATGCGATCGCGCAGTTCTCGCTGTGGTGGGACGATGCGAGCGCAGCACAGGTGCGCGAAGCCAACGCCATGACGCTCGCAACTGCCGATGCGGACGGCAAGCCCGCGGCGCGCACGGTGTTGCTCAAAGGTTTCGATCCATCGGGCTTCGTGTTCTTCACCAACTACGAAAGCCGCAAGGGCGCCGAGCTGGCCGCGAACGCACGCGCCGCGCTGCTCTTTTTCTGGCCTGAGCTTGAGCGCCAGATTCGCATTGACGGCATCGTCGAGCGCACGAGTGCGCAAGAGTCAGACGAATACTTTCGCAGCCGTCCGCTGGCGAGCCGCATCGGTGCGTGGGCGTCGCCGCAAAGCCGGCCGATTTCCGGCAAGGCGTGGCTGATGGCGCGCGTGGCGGAAATGACTCTGCGCCATGCGATGGCGTCAAGCCGGCCGCCCCATTGGGGCGGGTATCGGGTGGTGCCGACTGCGATCGAATTCTGGCAGGGGCGACCGTCGCGGCTGCACGATCGGCTTTTGTACACAAGGACGGGCGCCAGCGCGGATGCCAAATGGGCGCGGACTCGCCTCGCGCCGTAATTCAAGCTACCGAAATAGGCGGCTGCGGCTATTATCCGCGCACCAGAGCAAGCGCGCCGGGAGAGCATCGATGGCTGAGCAGCAGATCTCGATCATCATCGTCGAGGACGAGCCGGAGTTTCGACGGCGCTTCGTGCAGATCGTGGAGAACGAACCGAGCATGAAGCTGGCAGGCGCTGCGTCTAACAAGCGCGAAGCGCAGGCCATTATCGACCGCGAATCGTTCGAAGTGATGTTGATCGATCTTGGCCTGCCCGACGGCAGCGGCATCGAGCTGATTCGACAAGTAAGCCAGAAGAAACCCGATGTCGACATCATGGTCGTCACGGTATTTGGGGATGAACAGCACGTGGTGTCTTCGATCGAAGCCGGCGCCACTGGGTACATTTTAAAAGACTCGGCACCCGCCGACGTGATCTCGTGCATTCGCCTGCTACGCGCCGGAGGATCTCCCGTCAGTCCGGTGGTCGCGCGCAGCGTCTTGCGCGCGATTCGCAATCGGATGAGCACGACGGCGCCGGCGCGCTTGCCTGGCACCGAACAAAATCCACTGTCGGCCCGTGAAACCGAAATTCTTCAATTGCTCGCGAAGGGCATGAGCTTCAACGAGATCGGCGACATTCTCGGCATCTCGCCGCACACGGTGACCGCGCATATCAAAAAGATTTATCGCAAGCTCGCAGTGCACTCGCGCGGTGAAGCTGTCTATGAAGCGACGCAAATGGGGCTGCTCAAAAACTGAACGTCGCCCTGCCCTGCACCGGCATGCCTGCTCGCCTCGCTCAGACGTGCGCGAGAGTAGCCGCACTATTCCTGATCTGTTTCACGGCGCTGTTTGCGGCGACTGAAGTCTCCGCCGACGAAACTATCAAGATCAATCGTATCGAGTGGGTTGCCGGCACGCGTGCCGCTTTTCCGAGCGCTGATTCGCTGTGGCAGTCGCACACACTGCCCATGCGGTGGTCATCCGGCGGCGGCACCCGTCAAGGCGTCTGGATCCGCCTGATGTTCAATACGCCAGAGCTCCCAGCCGACGGCTGGAGCATGCTGCTGAATCGCCTCCCCACCGGCGGCACGATCTATTTGAACGGCAAGATGGTCGCCGATTTGCCGCTTGACTCCGATACACGCCATGTCCGCTGGCGCCGTCCGCATTTGATCAATCTGCCGGTCGGCTTCATGCAAAGCGCCAACGACGTGTTGATCTACACGTCGTATGGAGTGGGAGTGCACGGTATCGGGCCGATCCACATCGGCCCGACCGCGGAGTTGCAGCCACGCTATGGCAATGAGTTCTTCATCAGTCATACGCTGCGCTGGATGTCTCTGCTGCTAACTGTGCTGCTCGCAGCGGGCTTCGCCGCGCTGTGGCTGCGCAGGCGCTCTGAAAACTTATTCGGATTACTGGCGTTGATGTCCGCGTTCTGGGCGCTGCGCTCGCTGGACCTGGTGTTCGAGTCGATGCCAGCTGACGCTCGCTACTGGATCCGCGGCGCGTTTTATCTCGGCACTGCGGTGTTCACAGCAGTCGCAACAATCACCATGTGGCGGCAGGGCGGCCGTCACCGGACCCGAGCTGAGCTCGGATTGAGTGTACTGGCGGCGATGGGTCCCGGGCTTTACCTGCTGTTCGGCGACATGTTCGACATTCAGGCAGGCGCGATATGGCAGGCAATGATGTTGACTGCACTCGCAAGCGGCGTTCTGACGCTGGCCGGCCATGCCCTGTTTACGCCGTCGTTCATGCTGAAAGTAATTGTCGCCGCGCTAGTGCTCGCCCTCGGTGCAGCTATCCACGATTTCCTCGTCTACATCGGCACGCTGCCGTTCGCGAGTCCGGAGCTGCTGAACATCGCAACACCCGTGCTGCTGATCGCGCTCGGCGCAACGTTGATCGACCGCTTCGTGCGTTCGCTGGCTGACGTCGAGAAAACAAATACTCAGCTTGAAACACGCATTCACGAGCGCGAACAGCTGTTGAAGCGCAACTTCGACCGCCTGCGCGAAAGCGAACGGCTGAAGGCGAGTGCGCAG
>DATLOA010000007.1:0-5914 GCA_035536515.1 Burkholderiaceae bacterium
TTCGGTCTTCGTGACCTCTGCCAAAGCCAGCCGATGTCCGTCGGTGGCAACCGCTCGCACCGTCGTACCGTCGACCACCAGCAGCATGCCGTTCAGGTAGTAACGAATGTCCTGCTGTGCCATCGCGAAGTGCACCATGCCGAGCAAGTATTTCAGCGTGGCTGCCGGCAGCGAAAAGTCAGCGGCGTACTCCGCCTGAGCGACCGTCGGAAATTCCTCGGCGGCCAGCGTTTGCAAGTTAAAACGGCTCTTGCCGCTTGCGACCGCCATTTTCTTGTTCGTCAGCGATAGCTGCACGTCGGAGTCGGGCAGCGCCCGCAAAATGTCGACTAGCTTGCGCGCCGCGATCGTCGTCGATGCGGTGTCGTTGCCGGCACCAATCTCGGCACTTGTTTGAATCTGTATCTCGAGATCGGTCGCAGTAAACGACACCTTGCCACCCTCTTTGCGCACCAAGATGTTGGCAAGGATCGGCAGCGTCTGCCGGCGTTCGACGATACCGCTGACAACCTGGAGCGGTTTTAGCAACGCCTCGCGATTGGCTTTGACGAGTTGCATTCTCTTTATATCCTTTTCATGTCTCTTCTTAATAGCAAGTAGAAGTAGAGCAGCGTTTTGCTGGGGACAAACCTGACCGACTCTATTACATCAATCACTTAGGCCACACATAGCATTGTTGACAAACGATCTGCTGACATGTGGACTCGTCGTGGACGGAAAGGACAACTTCGCCGCGATCGATGCGATGCCAACATCTGTCCCCAGCCATACAGCATCTGTCCACAGCTTGTTAGCCCTTCAGCGTCTGCTCAAGCACGTGCAGGGAATGGTTCATTTCAGGATTCTTCGAACGCTCGCCGGTGATCTTGCGAACGGCGTGCAATACGGTCGTGTGATCGCGCCCGCCAAACAGCTCGCCGATCTCAGGCAGGCTTTTTTGCGTCAGTTCCTTGGCCAGGTACATCGCGACCTGCCGCGGCAATGCAATCGCAATCGGGCGGCGCTTGCTGTACATGTCGGCGATCTTGATCTTGTAATAATCGGCGACCGTTTTCTGAATCAGCTCGACCGTCACCTGTGCCGTCGACGCGGACAGCAGGTCTTTCAGCGCTTCACGCGCAACGTCAACCGTGATGATGCGCCCGTGGAAAGACGAGAACGCCATTATCTTGCGCAACGCGCCTTCAAGCTCGCGGACGTTGCTGCGTAGATTCTTCGCGATGAAGAACGCAACGTCCTCCTTCAGCTGCGCGCCCTCGACCTCTGCTTTCTTAAGCAAAATGGCGACGCGCATCTCGAGTTCGGGCGGTTCGATCGCCACCGTGAGGCCGGAGGTGAACCGTGACACCAGCCGATCTTCCATATCCTTCAGTTCCTTCGGATATGTATCGCTGGTAATGATGATTTGCTTGCGGCCAGCTACCAGCGCTTCGAACGCGTAAAAGAATTCTTCCTGCGTGCGCGCCTTCCCAGCGAAAAACTGGATGTCGTCTATTAGAAGCAGATCGAGCGAGTGGTAGTAGCGTTTGAAATCATCGAACGCCTTGCGCTGGTAGGCGCGCACGACGTCGCTGACGTACTGCTCGGCGTGGATATAGCGCACCTTGGCGCCGCGCGAGCGCGCGAGCACCGCGTTGCCGACAGCATGTGTCAAGTGAGTCTTGCCGAGCCCGACACCGCCGTACAGAAACAGCGGGTTATACGAGCCGCCAGGATTCTCGGCGACCTGCATTGCTGCTGCTCGCGCCAGTTGATTGGCTTTGCCGGTGACGAAAGTATCGAACGTCAAATTCGGGTTGAGGCGCGCGCGCTCTAGCGGCTCGTTGCCCGCAGAAACCGATGTGACGATCGACGCGCGGGGAGAGTCCACTGCTTCCGCAACGCTATCGGCCGCGCCACCATTCAGCGTAATGCGCATGCCAGATGCGTCGGTATAACCGCCGGCTTCGATCGCGAACACAATCGAGATCGGCCGCTGCATTACGCGCGCCACGGCTCCGGCGATCTGTTCCGAAAATTGGGAGCGAATCGCGTCCAGTTTCAGGCGATTGGGCGCGCAAATCGTTAACGTCGCGGTCGATTCATCGAACTCGAGTGCTTTAAGCGGCTTGATCCAGGCGGAAAATTGTTGCGGTGTGAGCTCGCTTTCAAGAAGCCGCGAGCAATCGTTCCAGAGATGCGTCATTAACTTAACGGCCCCGCGGCTAGCTTTTTATTCGTTCGCGAAAGTGCTTGCCTTCGCCTGATCACCGGGATGGAGTCTGCGTGCAAAAGGCACTCGAACCACGCGCAAAACAAACCCACCGGCGAAGGCCTGAATTCTACTCATCCTATATCGAGTTATCCACAGTAAATTCGCTGGGTGCGAGTGAAATTTGGCGTTGTGCCGCAATGACACTTGACTAATGACCTCGGCGCCGGCGTCAGGACCGGTTTGCAGCAATTCGCAGGATCGCGTCTAATGACGGGCTGCGTAAAGAGTGTGTAGAAAGTGTGCGATGGCCACCAAACGAACATATCAACCCTCCAAGGTCAAACGCGCCCGCACACACGGGTTCTTGGTGCGCATGCGGTCGCGCGGTGGTCGCGCCGTCATCGCCGCACGCCGCGCCAAGGGCCGGCAGCGGCTCGGAATTTGAGCCCGCTGCAATTTTAAAGATTGCTCTGGCGCACGGACGAGTGCATCGGCGGCATACGCTGGGCCGCGGTGGGATCTCAAGGTGGCCGTTGGTGATAAACGCTATGGCTTTGCTTCGTTGCGCCGGCTCAAAACGCCGGTCGAGTTTTCAGCGTTGCTGCGCGCGCCGCGCGAACGATCGATCCGTGCTGCGCGGTCAATGTTGTCGATAAACGCGGCGTGGGCAACGGGCGACGGCGACGCCGCTGGACGCGTTCGGTTTGGCGTTACCGTAGGTAAGCGGAACGCGCGTCGCTCGGTGGACCGGGCACTGATTAAGCGCATCGTGCGCGAAGCGTGCCGGCACTACGCTGGCACATTCGAAGGCTGCGCCACGCAAGCTTCTGCGCGGTTCGACATTGCGCTGCGCTTGAAGTCGCCGCTGGTCGATGCGCTCGGCGCACCGCTTTCGATGAGAGTGTGGCGGCGCCAAGTTCGTGCCGACGCGAACGAATTGCTGCAGGAAGTGCTAACACATGTTTCTCGCCGGCTGACTCCTAGTGCGAATTGACGTGACGCGGTTCTAGATGTTCAAGACAATATTGATTGCCCTTATCCGCGGCTATCGATTCGCGCTTTCGCCGTGGGTCGGCAACGCATGTCGCTATTGGCCAACGTGCTCCGAATACTCGATGCAAGCGATCGAGCAACACGGCGCCTGGCGCGGCGGTTGGATGATGGTCACGCGACTGGCGCGCTGCCACCCTTACGCAGCGGGCGGCGTCGATCCGGTTCCAACGCAATTTAGTTGGCGTTGCTGGTGTCAGCAGAACGACACCGAGGCAAGGTCATTGACTTCCTTCACGTCTCCTCATGAGCACTGATATCCAGCGCACGATCTTGTTGGTGATTTTCGGCTTCTCGCTGTTCATGCTGTGGGATCGTTGGCAGATTCATAACGGCCGCGCGCCGATGTTTGGGCCGGCGCCGGCGTCGCAAGTCGTGCCGGGATCGCAATCCGTGCCGGGGTCAGGGCCAACTCAAGCCCCGACCAGTAGAACGTCCGACGCTGTGCCGGTGCCGCAAGCTGCCACACCGTCTTCGGTTCCAACTGCCCCACCGGCTGATGTCCCGCCGCAGGCGGGCAAGTCGCCGCCGGTCGTGATCGAGACTGATTTGCTGCGCGTGTCGATCGACCCACTGGGGGCCGTCGTGTCGCGCGTTGAGCTGCTCAAACAAGCCGCCGCGCCCGACTGGACGGCGAGCGGGCTGATCGGGCTCGTTACCGGCAAGCGGCACGACCCGAATGCGACAACTGTGCTGCTGGATGTCGGCCCGAACCGTGTTTATGTCGCGCAGAGCGGAATCGTCGGCGGCAGCTTTCCGAATCACCGAACGCTGTTCAAGCCAATGGACGGGCCCGCAGCGTTAAAGCCCGGGCAGGATCAGGTCGATGTTCGCTTCAGCGCCGAGAGCGGCGGCGTGCGCGTTATCAAGACTTATACGTTGTATCGCGGGCGTTATGCCGCTGACGTCAAGCACGAGATCGTCAACCTGACCGACAAGCCTCTCTCGCCCTCGGTGTACATGCAGCTGACGCGCGACGGCAACAAGCCCGATGGCGAGTCCGCGCTGTATTACGTCTATACCGGGCCGGCGATATTTACCGAGCAGGAGAAGTTTCGCAAGATCGAATTCTCAGAGATCGAAAAGAACAAAGTTCAGCTGCCCAAGGTGTCCGACAACGGGTGGATCGGAATGATTCAGCATTACTTCGTATCCGCGTGGGTGCCACCGGCGGGCGCGCCACGCGAGTACTACGCGCGCACCGTGGAGAAAAATTTATATTCGATCGGCAGCATCGTTTCGCTGCCCGCGCTGGCGCCGAACGCGACGACAGCTTCGCAGTCGACGCTGTATGTGGGCCCGCAGGATCAGGAGGCGCTTGAGAAAATCGCCCCCGGTCTGGACCTGGTCGTCGACTACGGTTGGCTCACCGTCCTTGCGAAGCCGATTTACCTGCTGCTCGCTTTTTTGCACGGCATCGTTGGCAATTGGGGTTGGGCGATCGTGTTGCTGACGGTGCTGATCAAGGCGGTGTTTTATCCGCTGTCGGCGGCAAGCTATAAATCGATGGCAAAGATGAAGGAAGTTTCGCCGCGGCTGATGAAGCTGCGCGAGCAGTATGGCGACGACAAGCAGAAGATGAACGTCGCGATGATGGAGCTGTACAAGACGGAGAAGATCAATCCGCTCGGCGGCTGCCTCCCGATCCTCGTGCAGATTCCCGTGTTCATCGCGCTTTACTGGGTGCTATTGGCAAGCGTCGAAATGCGCAATGCGCCGTGGATTTTGTGGGTGCAGGACCTTGCGACGCCCGACGCGTGGCTCATTTTGCCGCTGCTGATGATGGGAACGATGTGGATTCAGTACAAGCTGAATCCGACACCGCCCGATCCGGTACAAGCGCGCGTGATGATGCTAATGCCGCTGATTTTTGGCGTGATGTTCTTTTTCTTTCCCGCCGGCCTTGTGCTGTACTGGCTGACCAACAACATTTTGTCGATCGCTCAGCAGTATTACGTGACGAAGCAGATCGCCGGCGCGAAGCGGGCAGGCTAGCCGTCGTTGTTCTGGCCTCTGTTACGACGTGAGCGCAGCAGCACAAACACCGGCCAGAGCCAGATACTTGCGGCCCATAGCAGCACGCGCATGATAGACAATCGTCTGGCCTCGCCTCTGTGCGCCAGAATGAATACCACCACCGCACCAAGCACGACCCACAGCACAAAGCCCGCGTAAACAAGCGCGCGCGTTTGATACGCGTCGCCGATTAGGCCCGCCACCATTGCGGCCACCAGCACTGATAACACCAGCGCGCAGATCACACCCGCCAGCGGTGGACCGTAGCGAGCCAATGGATCGTCTTCATGCATCGCACGCATTTTGCGCCAGCGCCGCGACCGTAAACTCGCGCCGATGGTCAACACCGCGGCCGCCGATCCGATCGTTGCGATTGCCACGGCTCCGGGCCGCGGTGGCATCGGCATCGTTCGCGTTTCGGGCGCGTCGATTAAGCCGATCATCGACGCGATATTGGGCGCGTGCGCGGTGGAATTAAAGCCGCGCTGCGCGCTGTATGCCGGGTTTCTCGCCGATGACGGCACCGAGATCGACCGCGGCATCGCGCTGCATTTTCCGGCACCACATTCGTATACCGGCGAGAGCGTGCTGGAACTGCAGGGCCACGGAGGCCCAGTGGTGCTGCGCATGTTGCTCGCCCGGTGCCTGCGGGCG
>DATLOA010000008.1:0-13310 GCA_035536515.1 Burkholderiaceae bacterium
GGTGCGCATTGCCGACGCGCGTGCCGCGAACACCGGCCGGGCCTTGCGGGCCAACTGGCGCTCCAAAGGTCCAGCGATCATGGGAGCTGCAGGCGCAGCGTTGTTGCTACGCCAAGTGCTCAGAGCGCGCCGCAAGGTGCCGAAAGACCGTTTGCGCGGACAAGGCACGGGCGGCTGGTTCCGCACTTATAGCCCCTACGTTTCGGCACTTGGCCCGCAAGCGGTCACTGCAGTCAGTGCGCTTGTTGCTGCAGTCGTTGCAAAGAACGCCAAGAAAGCTTTGGCAAGTGCAGCCCACGTTGATCTAGATCGCTTCGTCGGGAGCTGGTTCGAGATTGCGCGCTTGCCTGATCACGCTGACAAGGATTGCGTGGCCGACGCGCGCGCCACTTACGCGCGCACCGATGATGGTCTGCGTCTGCTCAGCCTGTGCCGGCGCGAGGATGGAAGCATCAGGCGCTCAACGGGCCGCGCAAAGCTGGCCGACGATGCCACGCAGGCGCGCTTCAAGATTTCGTATTCGCATTCGGCATTCGATGTGCTGCCGTTCGTTTGGTCGGATTACACAATTGTCGACGTTGCCGACGATTACAGCACAGCGATTGTTGGTGCTGCAGATCGCAAGCACCTATGGTTTTTGTCGCGCCAGCCAACGGTAACCGAGGCTGCCAAGCAGGATTTTATGAACAAAGCGCGCGCGCAGGGGTTTGATACAAGCGCGCTCGTCTATACGCGGCATGTCGCTGCGTCCACCAATATTCAGAATTCTTAGAGGAGTTTGTTATGTCACTACTAGTCAGAGCTGCAGTCTTGGGAGGACTCGCTTACGTCGTATCACGTGCCGTTCGCAAAAGCCAGCAGTCGCTGGGATCGTCGCGCGCTGTAACAGAGCGCCTGACCCGATCGACAGATGATGATTTGTACGATGACGTGTTGCCGGAAGAACGGCCTTCGACAAGCACCGTTTAGTGCAGTACAGTTTGGCCAAATTAGGAACGGGGACTTTCGGTCCCCGTTTTTTTTCCTTAACGGTCTTTGTTGCGCGAGCCGCTCAGCGTATCGCGATCAGAGCCGGTCGACTGCGAACCTTGCGGCCGATTGGTCTGCTCGGTTTTCGAGGCGCTGTCAGTACCATACTGGGTATCCAGCGCGCCTTGGCGCAGCTTATCGCTGCTGGATTGTTCGTCCCCCTTATTTATCTCGGGTGAATCATCATCGGCTAACTGGCACTGCTGGCTGGTGGTTTGCCCGCGCTGCGAGCCTGCAGGCGCACCCTGCGTGCGCGATCCCGAAGCCTCCCAAGCGCCGCCCTGAACGGACTGGCGCTCTCCGGGCTGCCCCTGCGAACCTTTAGCTTGCGATTGACCTTGGGCGTTCTTGCCGCCTTGTTGGTCGGGATTGTTTCCGCGCTGCGAAGTATTTTGCTGTTGCTGCTCCTGTTGCGGCTGTTGCTGATTCTGCTTCGTCATATTGAGCTCCTCACTCGGACCGGCGGGGCAAGTATGCCGCCGCTGTTACGCGTCCGTGCTGAAATGCCCGCAACTGATATGCCCGTGTGATAACGAAACACGGTGTAAAACCACCTTAATTATTTTTTCGATAGGAATGAAAATTGCGGGCCCGCGCATGGGCTCTCGAGAGTGGAATGCAAACATGCGTACCGGGCAGATGAGATGCTAGCCACGGCAGTCAGCGAACCCGTCGACGCGCGCTGTGGCGCCCAATGGCTGGCGCGTCTCGATCCTGCCGGGCGCAGCGAATTGATGGTCGCGCTGCTTAGCCGGTTCAACCATGATCTACGCACGCCGCTAAACACCATTCTCGGATGGACTCATCTGCTACAAAAAGGCGGGCTCGATACGGTGCGCGAAAAACACGTGGCCGATGTTATTGCCCGCAACTCGCGCGATCAAACGCAATTACTTGAGGACTTCGTCGATGATGGGCGGGCGATCCTTGGCGCATTGAACCTTCAGTTGGGCGCGCTGAAGATGGACGATGCCGTTACTGATGCCATTGGGCGCCTCGCTAGTTTGGTCGCGCTTCATGGCGTCTCGCTGGTACAAAAGTTCGACACTGCCGACATCCTGGTCAACGGCGACGTGCGCCGTTTGACGCGCTTGGCATTTCGGTTGCTGACGATCGTCACGCGCCGCGCGCGCGAGGCGACTGCAATCGAGATTGAAACCGACATTGATCGCGGGCACTACGTTCTGGCTCTTTCAGGCACGGCGCAGGAGCCCGATTGGTCGGACGCTGCGCTGCTTGATTTGCGCCTCAGCACGATCGTGGCCGCTCTACACGAAGGTGAGTTGCAAGTTAATGCCGATGCAACGCGACCTTGCATCGCGCTCCGCTTGCCGTGCTCTGGCGCCGCGCAACCTCATTAAAGCTACACGGCACATCCGAGCTACAGGGCACGTTCGGCGTCCACGACGTTACCGCCCGAGACCGCACTAAGCTTCGGGCAAGTATCCGCAATGAGCAACGCTAAACCCACCTTCCGGCTTGAGCACGATACGTTTGGCGATATCGAGGTCGGAAGCGACAACCTATGGGGCGCTCAGACTCAACGCGCGCTGCATCACTTTGCGATTTCCGGCGAGCGTATGCCTACGGAATTGATCTCGGCGCTGGTGCTGGTCAAGCGTGCGGCTGCGCTGGTCAATTCGGAGCTGGGCGTGATCGACGCCGCTCACGCCGCGGCAATCGCTGCGGCCGCCGGTGAAGTATTGGCGGGCGAGCACGCTGATCAGTTCCCGTTGTCGCTGTGGCAAAGCGGCTCGGGTACGCAAACGAATATGAACGTCAACGAAGTGCTTGCCAATCGCGCATCGGAGTTGCTTGGGCAGCGGCGCGGTGTTGGCCGTGCTGTGCATCCGAACGATGAAGTCAATCGCGGCCAGTCGACAAACGACGTGTTTCCCACCGCGATCAATGTCGCGCTGGCGCGTGCGCTGAGCGAACGACTGTTGCCAGCACTGGAAGCTCTGCGGTCAACGTTGGCCTCAAAAGCTGAGGAATTCGCAAGCATCGTAAAAATCGGTCGCACACATCTGCAGGATGCGACACCGCTCACGCTGGGTCAGGAATTTTCGGGCTATGCCGCACAGCTCGAGTTTGCGCACACCGTTGTTCGACAAGGCATCGAAAGTCTGTTGCCACTGGCTATCGGCGGTACCGCAGTTGGAACCGGACTCGCGACTCATAGCGAATTTGGAACGCGCGTAGCCGCACATATTGCTGCGGCCAGTGCCCTGCCGTTCGTCTCAGCGCCCAACAAATTCGCTGCGCTTGCCGCCAGCGATCCAGTAGTGTTTGCCCACGGCGCACTGAAGACGCTCGCTGCCGCGCTGTTGAAAATCGCAAATGACGTCCGTCTGCTGGCGAGCGGGCCGCGCTCGGGAATCGGCGAGATCGCTTTGCCGGAGAATGAGCCCGGCAGCTCAATCATGCCGGGCAAGGTTAATCCCACTCAAAGCGAAGCGTTGATCATGGTGTGCATGCAAGTGTTTGGGCACGACGTGACGATCAACTTGGCAGGATCCGCTGGGAACTTTGAACTCAATGTGTGTCGGCCGGTGCTTGCGCACGATGCCTTGTCAAGTGTTCGGCTGCTGACTGACGCGATGGTGAGCTTCAACCAACACTGCGCTGCCGGTATCGTCGCGCGGCCGGAGCGCATCGCCGAACTGGTCGATAGATCACTGATGTTGGTAACCGCATTAGCGCCCCACATCGGTTACGACAAAGCGGCGCAAATCGCACAGCATGCGCATCGGACTGGGACCACACTGCGCACCGCTGCGACCTTACTCGGTCATGTCACTGCCGAAGATTTTGACCGTTGGATCGACCCGCAGTCGATGACGGGCAACTAACCGAAGCTATTTTTTGTCAATGGTTTTTGTGTCGCT
This sequence comes from Burkholderiaceae bacterium, assembly GCA_035536515.1. GTDB lineage: Bacteria > Pseudomonadota > Gammaproteobacteria > Burkholderiales > Burkholderiaceae_F > JACCZX01. The sequence goes on from DATLOA010000008.1 coordinate 3,918, forward strand.
GCCTTGCGCGGCGCCGGTGCCAGCTCCACTGTCGGTACCTGTCCCGGGCTTGCCACTCGCTGCAACCGTGCCGGACTCGCCACCGATCATCCCTGTACTCGTGCCCTTCTTGGTGACATCTTCGCCGGTGCCCGGCGCAATCACCGGCGCGCTCGATACGGGAGCGGCCGGAGTGGCCGTGTTCGCTGGTGAACTCGTCGGCGCAGGGGCCGGCACAGTGGTCGTAACCGTTTTCTTCTCACTGCACGCAGCCAGCATCAACGCCAGCAACGCGCCTGAAAGCAGAGCACCGAGCACTTTTTCGTTTTTCATGTGGTCTCCCAATGGTGCAGCTACTCTACCTCGTTGGCGCGGTGCTGTCGCGGAACTGTTGCGCGAGCCTTAGGCGGTCGTCTTATTGCTATCGCGAAGCGCCTTGATCTGATCGTGATTGCGGCGCGCGCCCTCGTACTGGCGCCGTACCACCTGTTCGACGTCAGCCGGCAGATCCTGTTCCAACGCTTTGCGATATCGGTTAATAGCGATATCTTCGCCGCGTTCGCACTCGTTCAGCATCGCCTGATCGTCGTCCAGCGCGACCGCACCGCGCACGGCTACCCAGCCGCGATGCATCGCCCCAGAAACGGTACCAGTCGTGTCGGGCTTACCACCGAAACGCGCGACGAGCGTTTGCAACTCTTCAGCGCCGGCCCGACATCCCGCGGCCCGCTCCGTAAATACGCTTTTCAAGTTACTTGACTTCGCATGTTCGGCGCAGGTACGGAAGCCGTATTCGCCATCCTTGCAGTTTTCGATCAGATCATTCAGTGTTTCGACAATGTCGTCGCGGTCCATGCTGACTCCTTGTGTTGTAACGGGTGTGTGCAGGGCCGATGACGTGCAGATTTCGTGCCCAATCGTCGCTTCGGCACTGGTTTTGCTTTAATTGCCTAGCTCAATGCAATAGGAGAGAGATTGACCCAGCGCACGATTCCAGCAACGGAGGGGACGGAGGCAACGCGCCCGCACCTGCTGGATATCACGATGTTTTGGAGTCCGCGCAGCGGCGGCGTGGCGCGCTATCTGCGCAGCAAACGCGATTGGCTCGTCGCGCAGTCGAATTGGCGGCATACGATCATGGCGCCGGGCGTATCGACTGCGGAAACCACCCACGTTGCGGCGTTACCGCTGCCTTGGTCTGGCGGGTACCGTTTTCCTTTGAGACGGGCGGCAACTGCGCGCGCCATAGCCTCGATGCGACCGGACCTGATCGAGGCAGGTGATCCGTATCGATGCGCGTGGGCCGCGCTCGACGCTGGGCAGAAACAGGGCGTGCCGGTAGCGGCTTTTTATCACTCCAATGTGGAAGCGCTCTCGCAACGCTGGCTGCCGCGCGCAACTCGTACATTCGTTCGGCAGTACCTGCGGCACCTTTATCGCCGCTTCGACGCAGTCTTCGCGCCGAGCCACTGGGCGGCAGATTCATTGCGAAGCCTCGGTCTCGACAACGTCATTCTGCAACCGCACGGAGTCAATTGCGACGTGTTTCACCCGAGGGGGCACGACGAGGAATGGCGCCGGGAAATCGGCGCGGTGAAGTCGGACACCGTGCTGCTGTACACCGGTCGCTTTGCTCCGGAGAAAAATCTGAATCATCTGACAGCGGCTGTCGACCTTCTCGGACCGCCTTATCTGCTGGTTGCGATGGGCGATGGGCCATGCCCTCCTTCCGAGCACGGCACGCGCGTGCGAGTGCTTCCCTACCAGTCGGACCCCGCCCGGCTGACGCGCGCGTTGGCGAGCGCGGACATATTTGTGCACGCGGGGGACCAGGAGACGTTTGGATTAGCCGCTTTGGAAGCGCTCGCGTGCGGTACTCCGGTAATTGCGCGAGCCTGCGCGGGCTTGACTGACCTGATCGACGGCCGGGCAGCGATTGGTGTAGACAACAACGATGCGGCAGCATTTGCCGAAGCGATCGCCTCCGTTGCGCCTACCGCTACCGCGTTGCGCACGGACGCGCGCCGGCGCGCGTTGGAATTCGACGCGCATCGCACGTTCTCGCAACTGCTTAATCGCTATACAGCCTTATGCCTTTCAGCGCGTCGGCTCGACGCTGAGTCCACTGAACGCTATGCAGCCTGATCCATCAACTGATACGGCTGTTCTGAAGCGCTGGTTATGCGTTTCGTTGCACGACGTTGCGCCCGCAACGTGGGTGTCGTGCCAGCGGGTGTTGGCCGCCGTGCGCGAAGTCGCCGACATACCGGTAACGTTGCTTGTGGTGCCCGCGTATCACGGCGAATGTTCGGCGCTCCCCGAATTCGAGCGAGAGATCGCTTCCCAACTCGCTGCCGGACACGAGTTGGCGCTGCACGGTTATTTTCATCTTGACCCGCACGTGCCCAGCAACGTCGTCGATTGGGTGCGACGTCGTATTTACACCGCAGGCGAAGGGGAATTTTGCGCACTATCCGAACAAGAGGCACGCGAGCGCCTGACGCTGGGCGCTCGCTGGTTCGCCGCGAACGACTGGCCGCTTGCGGGATTTGTCGCGCCCGCGTGGCTTCTTGGGTGCGGGGCGTGGAAAGCGGTGCAGGGTCACGATGGGTTGCAGTACACAAGCACGCTTACAAAAGTGATTGCGTTACCTGAGGGACATGCGATCCGCGCCCCGTGCTTGACGTACAGCGTTCGCAGTGCGTGGCGCCGACCGACGTCGATCATTTGGAATACCGTCCTATCGCGCATGACACGCAACTCACAAGTGCTGCGACTTGGATTGCATCCGCACGATGCCGACTTCCCATCTGTGACGCGGTCATGGCAGCGTTTGCTGGAGCGCGCGCTGGCGGATCGCACGCCGGTAACCAAGGCCGAATTCGTACGGCAATGGCGGGCACGGTCGGCCGGGTTCAATCAAAGGCGCCCTGCGCTGCAGCCGCTTCCACAATCGCCGTCCTGATGTTTGCCTACAAGCATTCCCATTAAAGAGAACATTGATGAAGACTATATCGATATTGCTAAGCGCGGCGTTAGTTGCCGCTTCGGCCGATGCTTCCGCCGCTATCACCGAAGGTCGCACCGCAACCGATCGCGCCTATGTGGCGGGAGGCATCGGACTCGAAGAGTCCGAGCGTATGAAGCAAATGGCGGACAAATACTCTTTGCAGGTGATCGTCTCTTCGCGGTCGGGTGCTTATCTGGCCGACACGCGTGTGACCATCACCGGCGCCAACAGCCAGAAAGTTTTGGACTTACCTCTCGACGCGCCGTGGTTGCTGATCGACCTCGCACCTGGTAACTACAAAGTGGCAGTAGCGCACGCGGGAATGACGCAGGAGCGCAACGTGACGCTCGCGCCGGGCAAGCGCGAACAGATTGTGGTTCAGTTCAATGTGGCAGCGGACACTGCCAAGCACCCGCCAGCGGCGGCGAAGTAAGTGGCCGGCACACCGCTTGCTGGATAGATTGGCCAACCAATCGTCTTCGACAGTTGGTTGTTCGGCCCGCGTCCATCCCCTCCCCTTCCCCGAGACGCTGGGTCATCTTCAAGGCCCCGCGTGCTCGCGGGGCTTTTTTTTGATGGCACAAATCACTGCAGTTAAATTGCGATAATCGCAATCGGAGGCAAGAAATGGCGACGATCATCGCAGGACGAGTTGAAACGCAGCAACGCGCGGATGACCTGATGGCGCAACTGCAGTCACGGGGTATCGCAGTCGGCGATATGCAAGCGTTTTACGTCAATCCGCCGGGCCAGCACGGGACATATCCCATCGGCGGCGACATGGATGCTGACACCGGTACCGAGGAATCCAACGTGGGCCAGGCATCGGGTATTGCAGCCGGTGCGGCCGCCGGTCTCGCCGCAGGCGCGGTTGCAGGTGCCGTGCTGCCGCCGCTCGCGCCGATCATTGCCGTGGCGATGGCCGGCGTGGGGGCGCACGTTGGAGGGATGGCTGGTGCGCTCGCGGCGACGCGAACGTCGGACGAGGAAAAGCGGGAAACCGAAAATGGGGCGGCCGACGCCGGCGCGGTCGATATGCGGCGTGGTGGAATGACGCTCGCGGTCCGCGTGGACCCCGGCACCGAGAAAACGGTGGTCGATTTACTGACGGCGGCCGCGGTGGAAGATCTGGAACGCGCGCAGGGCGACTGGGTCAACGGTGAGTGGGTCGACTTTAATCCACTTTCCCCGCCGCACAAGATCGCGGCTCAATAAAGCAGGACCACGCTAAGCCCCACGGCCGCGCCGATTACCGCACCAGCGGCAACGTCGCTCGGATAATGTAAACCGAGAGCGACGCGCGAGAGCGCAATCAGCAACACGAGCGGACTCAGCGCCGCTCCGATCAACGGGAAATGCCAGGTAAAGACGAACGCGAAGGCCACCGCGTGCAGGGTGTGTCCGGAAGGAAAGCTGAACTTGTCGAGTGCACGCACACAGGCTCGAATATCGGGACATGCAACAAACGGACGCGGCCGGCCGATAAAGTGCTTAAGCCAGAAATACAATGGCAGATTGAGCAAACCAGCCAGCGTCATTTGCGCGGCAACATCGCGACCGTGGGTGCCGCCGATCAACGCCAATGCAGCAATGAGTACGTACCAAAATAAACCGTCGCCCAGCCTGCTGACGACAACAAGTGCTTTAACTGGCGTTTGGTAGCGCGTGACGCGGTGTAACCATTGCGCCCATAGCAGGTCGCGTTCGACCCACACCTCACGTCGTGCGTTACGCAGCGCACGATCCAACAACAGGTACTTCGACTGCATGTGCTGCGTCCGATAGACAATATTCAAATCGATTGATCACCGCGTCCCAGTTGGCCGCGATTCCGGCGCGGCGCGCCCCCGAACGCATCATGCCGAGCCAGCGAAACTGATGCGCAACAGCGCACGTGCCAGCTATGAATCCTTGTTCGTCGCCAGGCCCAATCAACACACCGCTGGTGCCATCGTCGATGTGTACCGCTGCCGCCCCCGACCGGAAGGCCACAACTAACAGTCCCGAGGCCAACGCTTCCAACGTCACGTTGCCGAAAGTCTCGGTCAAACTAGGAAAGAGGAACATGTCCGCCGATGCGTAATATTTCGCCAGCTCGTCACCGCGCTGCGGGCCGGTAAAAATCGTTTCAGGGTGCGCACGCGCCAGCTTTTCGCGCAGGGGTCCATCTCCTACCACTACAAACCGCGTACCGGGGAGCCGCGAGCGCACCGCCTCATACGCGCGAAAGGCTAGGGGAACGTTTTTTTCGGAAGCCAGCCGACCCACATAGAGCAGTACAGGACTGCGCTCATCCACGCCCCACCCAGCGCGCAACTTGGCACTTGCGTGCAGCGGCGAAAAACGTTCGGCGTCCACGCCACGGCCAACGACTTCGGTGCGCATGAAACCCTGCTGCGCCAGCGCGTTGCTGACCGCACAGGTCGGAACAAAAGTGCGGTCCGTTGCGTTGTGAAAATACTTGAGATATCCGCCTACCACCCCGCGCAACCAGCCGAAACCATAGTGCTCACTGTACTGATCGAAGTTGGTGCGAAAATCAGAAGTAACCGGCAGCGCATTGTTGCGTGCAGCGCGAATAGCCGCCCAGCCGAGCGGGCCCTCGGTGGCCACATGAACCACATCAGGGCGCGCCCGCTTCCACCGCTTACCCAGCCGTGAAATCAGAGGGAGTCCAACTCTTAAGTCGCGATACATCGGTATCGGTACTCCCGGCGAGAGCCACTCGGCACTGGTGTCGCAATGGCTCTCATGTGCCTGTCGGGGCCGAATTAGATCCACCACATGGCCGCGCGCCCGTAGCCCCCGCACAAAGCGCTCGGCCGTTAAGGCAACGCCGTTGATCTCGGGAGGAAAAGTCTCAGTGACGTAAGCAAGGCGCACGGTCCAGCCCAACAAGCAACATCAATGCCGGCCGCCACGCGCGGCCGACGCTACACCAGCGCCCAGACAGAGGGGTGACTAGTTCGGCCGCTCGTTCAAGCTGCGGCGAACCAACACACGAAGCCGACGGGTAATCGGGTCACTGCGACGATCAACCGGAATTCGATCGGGATGATCGGTGGGTTCGCGACTTAGTTTGTCTGTCAGCGGAACGAGCGAGAACGGAAGACTGGGAGGAATTTGCGTCATAGTGTCTCTCATAAATCCTTTTAGCAGCGAAGCAACGCGCGTGCCCAACCCCTGTCCGCCGAAGTCTACGCGCCCATGAAATTTCGGCTCCATTACGGTGGACGCCTCACGGCTTTCACACGCGCCGCAGCAATGGCTTTCTTCCGGCTCGCCGCGCGGGCGTCCCTTCACTCAACGATAGTGTCGCGTCGCCCTGCAGTACGCGCCGACGGCGACGCCTTAATCCGATTCCAAGTAACGCTCGCATCGTCGGCAACTCAGGCCTTCCACGGTCGAGATAGACGCACCACAGCCGCAAGTTCTTGGACCGCCGGGCCGCACTTCGAATGATCACCAACAGGGGTACGGCGAGGAACGCTCCCGCTACGCCCCACATCCACGCACAAACCATCACCGCAAGAAAGACAAAGAGCGGGCTCATTTCGAGCCTGCGGCCGACGATCCACGGCGCGATGAAGTTGCTTTCGATGACGTTGATAATCGCGTACGCAAGCGCTGGCGCGATGATCTCGCCGAATGTGGTGTAGGTGATCGTGCCGGCGAGCAGCAGCAGAGCCACAAAAACGAGCGGCCCCAGATACGGAATGAAACCCAGCACCGCGATGATGACGCCCCATAGGATAGGACTTGGAAACCCAATCGCCATAAGCGCAAGCGAGGTGGCAATCCCGACACCGGCGTTGATCATCGCCTGCGTGCCCAAGTAACGCGCGATATCACGCTGCGCCGCTCGAAAGCCGCCAAGCACGGCAACTCGGACGCGGCGCTTGGGAATCGCCTCTACGGTGCGCGCCATCAGCCAGCGCTCCGACGCGAGAAAGAAGAACAGAAGGATGATCGTCGCAACAGTTGACACCGTTACCCACGTGGCCCGCTTGAGCAACGAGCCCGTCAATGCAATGCCCTCGATGGCAATCTTGTCTTTAAGCGGGTCAGAGGTCGGGAGCGATTGTGCGGAAACAATTTCGGTTGCCGGGCGGCCCTTCGTGGTTATGGTGGGTCGCAGCGCGATTTCGGGCGGCGCCATGAAGGCCACCGATTTGCGCAAGCGCTCGTACGAATCGACCAATTGCTGCACCGACCTAGGTGCACGCGCAATCCATTCGCTGGCTGGCGCGACAAGGCGGCTTGCGAGCAGGCCCAGCGTGAACAGCAGCCCGAAAACTACAACCGCTGCTCCCGTCGCATCGTTGAGCCCGCGGTGGCGAAGCATGCGCACCAGTGGTGCAAGAAGAAACGTCAGGATAATGGCGATTGCAACCGGGAGGACCACCTCACGCGCGCTTTCCAGCAGGAAGATCAAAGCAACGAACGCGATAACCTTCACTGCCAGCGGCGCGCGCGGACGCTCCATCGTTCCGCCAGGCGAAGCTGCCATTGTTCGAGTAGAGAGCCGGTGCGAAGTTGCGGCGATAATAATGCACCGAGGAATGTCAAACCGTTTCGGCGTCTCCCTCGATATTCGCCTCGCGTTGCGAGTAGCTTTCGAGGCGGTTATAAAGTGTCTTCAAGCTGATGCCTAAAATGGCTGCGGCGTGCTTCTTGACGTTACCGCAACGCGCGAGCGTTGCCATGGTCACGCGCTGCTGGATTTCGCCAAGCGGTGTTCCGATTTTCACTGTGATCTCGTCGTGATCGGCGCGTGTCGCAGCGACCTCCGGCTGTGCCTGGTCATCGATCACCGTGTCAGCGAGCAGATAGGCCCGCTGCACATAGTTTTTCAGCTCGCGCACATTCCCCGGCCATGAATGCGAATACAGCGATGCAGTCGCAGCAGGCGCAAAACGCTTCGCAGAATTTTCTGTGGTATTTAATTCATCCAGAAAATGCTGGGCCAGCATTTCCAGATCGCCGCCTCGCTCACGCAAAGGCGGGAGAGGAATTGGGAACACGTTAAGACGGTGATACAAATCGGCGCGGAACTTGCCGTCGGCCACTGCCTTGTCCGGCTGCTTGTTGGTGGCTGCGATGATCCGAACGTCGGCCGCGATCGGCCTTGATGTGCCAACGCGAACGAAGGTCCCGGTTTCAAGAACGCGTAGCAACTTCACCTGTAGGGCAAGGGGCATTTCGGTAATCTCGTCGAGCAGCAGTGTGCCGCCGCCGGCGCGCTCGAAGAAGCCCTTGTGTGTGTGATCAGCACCATCCGCACCACTTTCGTGACCGAACAATTCACGGTCGATCACCTGCGGCGACGTGGCGCAATGGATTGCAAGAAACGGCGCACGCTTACGCTTGGACAAGTCGTGAATGGTGTTCGCTGCGAGCTCCTTACCGGTGCCGCTTTCGCCGATTAGGAGGACGCTCGCCGAGGTCGGCGCCACTCGCGCGATCTTGTCGTACAGTGACTGCATCGGCGGGGACGCTCCGACAAGGTGGCCAAAGCGCCCCACCTTGCGTAGCTCATCTCTCAGCTCGCCTATCTCATGCTTTAGATCGACAGTGCGCGGCTGTCGCCGGAGAAGGCTCGAAAGTCGCTCGATGTCGATTGGTTTGACCAAGTAATCGGTCGCACCGATTCGAAGTGCTTCTACTGCAGTGGCGAGCGAAGCATTGCCGGTGACAACGACGACTTCGGTTTGGACCGCGCGGTCGAGATCGCCGATCAGCTCCATGCCGCTTCCATCGGGGAGTTGCAAATCGGTTAGCAAAACATCGGGACACTGGCGCACTAGGTGTGCGCGGGCTGCCTGCAATGAATCGGCGGCGGCCACGGTGAAGCCTTCGCCTCGCGCTACCCGGGCCAGTAGCTCGCGCGTGTCCGTATCGTCGTCAACGATGAGCGCCTGCGGCACGGTTCAACCTGTTTAAGTTTCCTCCCGAGCAAGCGGGAAGGAAGAAAGCCCACGCTGACGTGGGCCTTTTTCGAGCATTAGGTCGCCGGACGGACGGTTATCCCATTCTGAACCTGCTTGACACCGGGAACGGAGGCTGCGATCTGCGCCGCACGCCCGCGCTCAGCCTCGCTGACCGCAAAGCCGGACAGCTGCACCACGCCCTTCAGCGTCTCAACGTTGATACGCGTTGCGGCAACAATTTTGTCCTCAACGAAGCGCGCCTTGACCCGCGTCGTAATCGTTGAATCGTCCACCACATCACCCATCGATCTCTGACCACTGGCCACAGAGCACCCGGCACTGTAGATGGCCGCAAGCGCCACCATGGCGGCAACTAGTACGTTCTTCATTGTGTGTCCTCTTTAGTTGTGAACAGACGTGGTTTAGCCACGCATGGCCATTCGTTGCAACATATGTGCCCGTAGCAGGCACGCA
>DATLOA010000009.1:0-3842 GCA_035536515.1 Burkholderiaceae bacterium
GGTTCGACGTATCGTCTAGCGTTGCCGGCGCATGCGGCTGTCGAGTCACAAGCGCTGCTGGTCGACCAGCCCGACGTGCGCTTTCTAGTGGTCGTGACACACCGCGCGGCGCGCGGGACCACCCGCCTGACATTGCGTCCCGATGGCGCGGCGAGCGAAACGATAGAGCTCGGAGCGAGCGAGCCGGCGGTCGCACACATCGTTCCACTTGCAAACCGCGCTGCCTTGCATGCGCTCGCGGCCGGCGCGATCGAGCTCGAGACGCGCACGAACGACAGCGTCGTCTGGTCGACGCTGCCGATTCACCTTCGCACCGATTCTTCGCTCCCGTTAGCGGTTGTTTCGAAATAGCGAACGCGATGCCAAACCCGCTCAACGCTCGCATCGGACGGACAAGACCACTGCCGCCATTCGTATGTGCGATCGCAACGCCGCCAACAGAAGATGAGCGGGTCACCTCACGTCGGCGCCCTGCCGATCGCGGGAGCAGCGCCGTCAAGTCACTATGGAACGCCATGTTTGTATTTCGCTTGCGGCGCACCGCTCGACTTGCCGGCACTCCCCGCGATCGGCCGCTGACCCAACAACCGTCAGTCGCCGATTAAGTAGCGTTCGATGAACGCTACCATCGAATAGAAATAGAAATCGGCGTTCGCCTTGCGCGTGAAGCCGTGCCCTTCGTTGTCAGCTTCCAAGTACCACACCGGAGTTCCGTTAGCGCGTACCTTCTGCACGATCTGCTTGGCTTCACTGACCGGCACGCGCGGATCGTTCTTGCCATGCACCACGAGCAGCGGCGCGCGGATCTTGCCGGCGTTGGCAAGTGGCGAGATCTGGTCGAGTACCGCGCGCACCGCCGGATCGCGCTCGTCACCGTACTCGACGCGCCGCAGATCGCGCCGATAACTTTCGGTGTTGCCAAGAAAGCTGACGAAATCCGAGATGCCGACGACGTCGATGCCGCCGCGCAGCCGGTCGCTGTAGTGCACCAAACTCGCGAGCACCATATAGCCGCCGTAGCTGCCGCCCTGAACCATCACGCGCTTGGCGTCGAGCCGCGCATCAGCGGCAATCCAATCGAGCAGTGCGCCGATATCCTTGACCGAATCTTCGCGCTTGACGCCGTTGTCGAGGTCGAGAAACGTCTTACCGTAGCCACTCGAGCCGCGCACGTTCGGTTCGAGCAGAGCCACGCCGAGCTCGTTGATCAGATAGTTGAAGCGGGCGTTGAAGTTGACGGTCGCCTGCGCTTCGGGCCCGCCGTGAATTGCAATGATCACCGGCCTAGGGCCAGTAAAGCGGGCCGGAGGCATCGTCAACACGCCGCTGATCATGCGACCGTCGAAACTCTTCCAGCGCACGATTTCGGCGTCGCGAAAGCTGGCGGGATCGACACCCGCCGTGTCCGCAGTGGTCCAGCGCTGCGCGGCGCCGCTTACGCCATTGACGCTGAAAATGGTGGCGGGGCTCTGCGGTGAATTCAGAGTGACCGCGAGCTCGCCGGCGCGCTTCCGGTGCCACTTCAAGCCGGAGATTTGGCCCGCGGGAATCTTCGGCCGCGCGAGCTCCTTGCCGCTGGCCGGATCGAACAGCCGCAGCTCGTCGCGTCCGTCAACATTAAATACTGCCGCCAGGCGGCGCCCGTCCTTCGACAACGCCATGTTCTCAACGTCCCACGCAATGTTTGATGAGAAATAACGAAGTGCACGCGTAGCGAACCGATACTCCGCCAATTGCTGAAACTCGCTGCGCGCCGTCGTCGTTAGGTATAAGCGCGAGCCATCGGGACTGAACTCAAGACCGAAGTACGTCGCGCGGTCCGTTGATCCCGGCGCCGGCAACAACCGCTCGCGCTTGCCGCTGGCCACGTCCATACGCCAGACCTCGGTCTCGGTGCGGCTGATGTAGCGAAGCATCACCAGCCACATGTCGTCCGGCGAAAAAGTGAAGTCGAACCAGCCGGTGCCCGGCAGCTCGGCAACGAGGCGTCGGTTCGCCGGGTTGTCGGGCTGCAGCGGATCGATCAACGTCACCGTGGTGCCGATCTGATCGCGCTTGCCGCCATGCGCGGTGCGATCGAGCGGCACTGAGGACAGCAACAAGCGCGTGCCGGCTTCATTCCAGGTCGCACTGCTGCGCACTTCCGGATCGGACAACAGCGTGCTGGCGCGCGAATCGAGATCGAGCCGATAAATGCGCGCCGCCTCGTTGCCGCCGGTATCGCGCGAGTAAATCACGAAGCGGCCGCCGACCGGATCGAACGAGCCGCCGCTGATCGGCTCCGGGAAATCGGTCAACCGCTGCAGAGGTGCGCCCGGCGCTGTCAGAAGAAACAGTTGATTGACGTTGGAACTAGCTGCGCGATGGCTGACCAGCATCTCGCGCCGTGATGGATGCCAATCGGCAAAGCCATGGCCGCGGAAATCGCTGTAACCACCAATGCGTGCAGCAAGCGACTGTGGAATCGCCGGAATGCCTTCGACCAGCAGATTCGCGTTTGGCTCAACCACCGGTGCGACCACTACGGGTTGCGCAGGCTGTTGAGCAACCACAGCGCTCGCTAAGAGCGCGAGCACGGCAGCAAGATGCTTCATGGGTAAAAACCGGTTTTCATGAGTGGAGAACGATACGCGATCGCTACAGCGCCTCGGTCCACTCTGCGTTGTAAACTTTCCAGCGGCCGCTCTCGCGGCGCCAGACTGAATCGAAATCCCAGCTCTGCCCGCGCTCCGGCAGCAGGCCTGCGCCGCCAGTGGCGAGCACACGAACCTTTGCGTGCGCACGGTCTCCGTCAACGCGCACGTCTGTGATCACCGTGTTGACACTGATCTTTTCGTTACGCAGATATGCTCCAGCCAGCAAGCGCTTCACATCCTGCTTGCCGAAAGCGCCGGACTCGCGCGCGAAATCGTCGCTGACCGAATCGAGAAACGCCGCAGGTTCGTGCTGCTCAATCGCCCGCGCCATCGCACCCACGGCAGTGCGGAGCTCGCGTTCGGGATTGGAGCGAGTGCAGGCGGCCAGAGCGACGACAACAATCGCCAACCAAGCGCATCCACGTTTCATCAACTCACCTTACGTCCCGCCAAGTTAGGCGGCGCTGCAGCCTCGCTCCAACGCGGCGAGGCTAAGCCGGCCAAAGGCCGGCTTAGCCAAGGTTGGGCGCCAGCCAGCGTTCGAGCTCGCTGACCGCCTCGCTCTTTCGCTTGGCCAAATCTTCGAGCTGGTCGCGACCAATGCGGCCGACGTTGAAGTACCTTGACTGCGGATGAGAAAAGTAGAAGCCGCTGACACTCGACGCCGGGCTCATCGCGTAGTTCTCCGTCAGCACCATGCCGATTTCTTCCGCTCGCACCGCTTCAAACAGATCGCGCTTGACCGAGTGTTCCGGGCACGCAGGGTAGCCGGGCGCCGGTCGAATGCCGCGATATGTTTCCTTTACAAGCTCTTCGTTGGTTAGTGCTTCGTCAACCGCATAGCCCCACAGGTCGCGTCGCACGCGCTCGTGCAGCACTTCGGCAAATGCTTCTGCGAGGCGATCGGCGATCGCTTTTAGCATGATCGAACCGTAGTCATCGTGGTTCGCGTGGAACATCGCTTCGCGCTTTTCGATACCGATGCCCGATGTCACGGCGAACATTCCTAGGTAATCAGCGATGCCCGAGCTTTTCGGCGTGACGAAGTCGGACAGGCATTGGTTTGGATTCGGCACGCCATTAAGCACCGGCTTCTTCGTCTGCTGCCGCAGTCCGTGCCACGTAAGCAAGACTTCGGTGCGCGATTCATCGGTGTAGACCTCGATGTCGTCGCCGACCGAGTTGGCCGGATAGAACGCCACCGCA
>DATLOA010000010.1:0-7690 GCA_035536515.1 Burkholderiaceae bacterium
GGCAAGCGCTGCACGTCGATCTGGAATTGGGGCTTCCCGATCAACGCCGCGCTCGATGAAAAACAGAAGCGTGCGACGTGGTTGTTCATCCAATGGGCCGCCGCGGCAGAAACGCAGGCGCGCACGTCGTGGAAGTTCGCCGGTCCGGCAAAACGCTCGGGTCTGAATCGCACGTCGCTGTGGCGCTCGCCCGAGTTCGTCGCGATGACCAAAGACATCGGCCCGAACTTCGTCGAGGCGGCACTGACTTCGCTCGAACAGGACACCGACGTCAACTGGCGGCCGCGCATTCCGCAATGGCCTGCGGTCGGCGACACGATGGCTACTGCGATTCAGTCTGCGCTGGTCGGACAGAAAAAATCGAAAGAAGCGCTTGATGAAGCGCAAGCACGAATCGATCAAATATTGAAGACCTGATGACCAGCGCCCGGTGCCGCATTCGCCACCGGGCGCTGCGCCGCAAACTCTCGTAGCACACCATGGCTACCTCTGTTCGCACGCTCGCGCAGCAGGAGCGGCGCTTCGCGCTGGCGCTGTTCCTGCCCGCGCTGCTGCTGCTGTTGTTGACCACCACGACGCCGCTGGTTTACCTCGCCTGGACCAGCATGCAGCGGATCGACCTGTCGATGCCGTGGCTGTCGGGTTTCGCCGGCGTCGACAACTACACGAAGATGACGAGCGATCCGCGCTTCTGGAGCTCGCTGACGTTGACGGTGGTTTACACCGTGTCGACGGTGGTGCTGCAGGTCGCGATCGGCCTTGCACTGGCGTTGCTGGTGATGCGTATCCCGCGCGGACACGCGGCAATGCGAGTCGCGGCGATCCTGCCGATCGTGCTGGCGCCTGTGGTCGTCGGTTTGTTTTTTCGCACGCTGGTGCTGGCCCCCGACGTCGGTCTGGTTGACCTCGCAACGCGTGCGCTCGGTCTAGGGAGCCACAACTGGCTCGGCGATCCGCAGCTTGCGCTGATTTCGGTGATTGCGATGCACACATGGCAGTGGACACCGTTCGCGTTTCTGGTCATCCTGGCGAGCATTTCGTCATTGCCGCCCGATGTGTTCGAAGCCGCGCGCATCGATCGCGCAAGCGCATGGAAGCGCTTCGTTCACATCACGCTGCCGCTGATCCGTCCGGCGATCGTGATCGTCGTTATCCTGCGGTTGATGACGGCGCTGTCGGCGTTTGCTGCGATCTTTGCCGCGACCGGCGGCGGTCCCGGCACTGCGACTGAGATTCTGAATCTGTACGCGTATCGCACATCATTCACCGAGCTGAATCTCGGCTACGGCGCCGCGCTGGCGATGGTGCTGCTGACGCTGACGCTGACGGTGTCATTCATGCTGTTCCGCATCCGCCGCGCGCGATGACTGCGATCAGCAACCGGCGCTTTCGCACGATCGGTTTGACGTTCATCGCAGCGGCGCTGCTATCGATCTGGATCATTCCGGTTGTCTGGGGGCTGCTGACGTCGTTGAAGACCGAGCGCGACGTGCTCGCGTATCCGCCGTTGATTTTCTTTGAGCCGACGCTGGCTAACTATCGTGAAGTGTTGTTCGGCGCCGGCACAATCCTGCCGAATCTGATTTCCAGCATCATCGTCGCCGGCAGCGCCACTTTGCTAACGATGCTGTTCGCAGTACCCGCCGCGTACGCGCTGGCACGATTGAATCTACCGGCGAAGCGCACCGGCGGTTTCTACGTGCTCGCAACGCAGATGCTGCCGCCGGTCGGCCTGATCATCCCGTACTACCTGATCCTGCAGAAAATCGGCGCCCTGGATACGTACGGCGGCATGACCGCGATCTACCTGACCTTCTCGTTGCCGTTCGCGGTGTGGCTGATGGTGTCGTACTTCGAAGACATTCCACCCGAAATGGAGGAGGCGGCTTTACTTGACCGCGCGGGACGATTGCGCGCGCTATGGCACGTGATCCTGCCGCAGGTGCGCGGCGGAATCGCAGTGACTACGATCTTCGTGTTCCTGAATGCCTGGAACGAGTTTCTGTTCGCGGTGGTGCTGGCGGGCAATCGTGTGCGGCCGGTGACGGTGGCGATGTTCAACTTCATCTCGGTCGAACAGACGCAATGGGCGCGGCTCGCGGCCGCCGCAATGCTCGCGATGGCGCCGGTGATCATTCTCGGATTGTTGGCGCAGCGGCACATCGTCAAAGGGTTGACCGTCGGCGCGGTCAAAGGCGGAGGGCGTAGGTGAATCGACCAGGTCGTGTCAGGCTCGATGGAATCGTCAAGCGCCACGGTGCCTTCACCGCGCTGCATGGTATCGATCTCGAAATCAACCCCGGTGAATTCTTCGCGCTGCTTGGACCTTCAGGCTCGGGCAAGACCACGACATTACGCATTCTCGCCGGACTGGAGCCGGCCAATTCCGGCACCGTGTGGCTCGATGAGGAGGATGTGACCGCGCGCGAGCCGGGCGAGCGCGACGTCGCGATGGTGTTTCAAAGCTACGCACTGTATCCGCATATGACGGTCGGCGAGAACATCGCGTTTCCGCTGCGCATGATCAACAGGCCGGCGACGGAGATCGCTACTTCAGTGCGCGACGCCGCGGCGAAGGTTCGCATCGATCATCTACTGGATCGAAGACCGGGCCAGCTTTCCGGCGGTCAACAGCAGCGCTGCGCGCTCGCGCGAGCAATCGTGCGCAAGCCGCGACTGTTCCTGCTCGACGAGCCGCTGTCGAATCTCGATGCGAAGCTGCGGCTCGAAACGCGCGTCGAGCTGCGCAAGCTGCAGCGCTCTCTCGGCGTCACGACCGTTTACGTCACGCACGATCAGGAAGAGGCAATGACGATCGCCGATCGAATGGCGGTTTTCATGGAAGGCAGAATCGCGCAAGTAGGCACTCCGTCAGAGGTCTTCGCGCGCCCCGCGACGACCAATGTCGCCGCGTTCATCGGCAGCCCGCCGATGAATCTGCTGCCTGCGCGCATTGACAACGGGCTGGTGCATGTCGCCGGGGTCACGCTTCCCGCGCCGCCGTCGGCGGTGCGCGGAGACATCGTGCTGGGCGTGCGCCCGGGCGCGTTGAAAATGGCGCCCGACGGCATCGCTGCGCGCGTCGAGCTGGTCGAGAACATGGGGGATACCGCGATCGTCGACTGTGTGGTTGGCCACGCTCCACTCAAGTGGCGTACTGACGGCACGTCTACTGTTCGCGAAGGCGACACGGTGCATCTGACCGCAGCACCCGATGCATGGCACACGTTCGACGCGCAAACCGGACAACGGCGCTGACGATGGTGCGATTCGAGTGAACACGCGCGCTGCCGACGCCGTTCGATTGCGGCAGATTCTTTCGCTGCGCCCCGATGATCGAGTCGCGTGGCACAACCTGGCCGCCGCCGAAGGTGATCTTGGTCGCGCTGCCGAAGCCGAGGCTGCGGCACGGCGCGCAATCGCGCTTGGCATCAAGGCTCCGGAGACCTACCTGGTACTGGCGCGCGCACTGCAATCGCTGCGCAAGCTCGACGAGGCCGATAGCATGTTCAAAAAGGCAATCGCGCTGCGTCCCGCGTACGCCGACGCACATCGCGACCTCGCGCAGCTCACCTGGATGCGCACAGGGCGCGCGCAAGATGCGCTGAAAAAACTGGCGCGTGCGTTGCGCGAATCTCCCACCGATGGCGCGCTTCATCTGGTCCATTCAGGCGTGCTCGAGTTCACTGGTGACATGGCAGGCGCGCTTGCCGCCGCCGAACGGGGACTGGCGCACGCGCCGAACGATCTGTCGCTGCTGCGGCAAGCGGCGCATCTGATCGCTGAGACCGGTAACGCCGCGCGCGCGCTGTCAATTGCGATGCGTGCCGTACAACTGGCGCCCACCGACACCGGTGCTCAGCTGAGTGTGTGTGAATCTCTCCTTGCTGCGGGACGAGCCGTCGAAGGCGAGGCGAAAGCGGCGGCACTGTGCAGCAGCTCGCCGAATGACCAGTACGCATTGGCACTCCGCGCTACCGCGTGGAGACTGATGGGCGATCCGCGCTACTCTGTGTTGCACGACTACCGATCACTGGTGAGTGAACAAGAGCTGGATACACCGACCGGCTTCGCGAATCGCGACGCATTCTTGAACGCGCTGTCGGCCGAGCTCCAAAGCCTGCACAGCTTTCAAACGCACCCGCTGAACCAATCGGTACGCGGCGGCAGCCAATTGCCCATCCAGTTGGCGGAGCTCGCGCGACCGCTGATCGCACTGTTGTTCGGTGCGATCCAGACAGCAATCGATCGCTACATCAGCCGCTTAGGTGCAGGTAACGATGCGCTTCGAGCGCGCAACACAGGCCGCGCCGCGCTGACCGGCGCGTGGAGTGTCCGCTTGCACTCGGGCGGACATCATGCCGATCACGTACACCCGCACGGCTGGCTATCTTCGGCGTGCTACATCGCACTGCCGCCGTCGATCGGTGATGGGCAAGCGGGGCGCGCAGGCTGGCTGCGCTTCGGCCGGCCTGCGGTGCGGACACAGCCTGCGCTCGATGCCGACCACTTCGTCCAACCGCGACGCGGATTGCTGGTGCTGTTTCCCGCGTATATGTGGCATGGCGTCGAACCGTTTGACAGCGACCAGCCGCGGCTATCGGTCGCATTCGATGTCATCCCCGCCTGAGCAACGGGCAAACCCGCTCTAGCGCGGCGTCCGTGGCCGCATACAATCAGCCGAAATTCAATTAGTTCGAACTACAACAGGAGACCTCGATGAGAAATATCAAGATCGCGCTCGTTGCGTTGGCTGCCACCGGTCTGGCCGTTGCAACGCAAGCGCAAGAAAAAGTCACGCTGTCGATCGCTACCGGCCCCACCACCGGCGTTTACTACCCGCTCGGCGGCGGCATCGCCAATGTTTTGTCGAAGTACGTGCCGGGTTATGCCGCCAACGCGGAAACCACCGCGGGCTCAGTCGCCAACTTGCAGTTGATGAGCCAGAAAAAGTCTGACATCGCACTTTCGATGGCGGATGCGGCGTGGGATGGTTTCAAGGGTCAGGGAAAATTTTCGGCAGGCTCGGTGCCGGTGCGCACGCTGATGATCGCGTATCCAAACCGGATGCACATCGTCACCGTCGAGGGCACAGGGATCAACAAGATTGCCGACTTGAAGGGCAAGCGCGTTTCGACAGGTGCTGCCAACAGCGCCACCGAAGTGATGGCGCAACGCGTGCTTGAAGCGGCGGGTCTGGATCAGGATAAAGACATCCGTCGCGAGCGGCTTGATCCGGGCAAATCCACCGATGCGATCAAGGACAAGAAGCTCGATGCTTACTTTTGGGTTGGCGGAATTCCGACTGCGGCCGTGACGGATCTCGGCGCGACGCCGGGCACCAAGCTGAAGCTGGTCGATCACGCCGAAGTCGTCGACAACATGAACCAAAAGTACGGTCCGCTTTACATTCGCGACACGATTCCGGCCAAGGCGTACCCGGGGCAGGACCAGGCGAATCAGGTCGCCACCGTGCAGAATCTGATCATCGCTCGCGCCGATATGTCTGACCAGGTTGCCTACAACATCGTCAAGACAATTTTCGAGAAGCGCGACGAGCTGATCTTGGTTCACAAGGAAGCAGCCAGCTTCGACTTGAAACTGCAGACGAACGACGCGTCGCCAATCCCGTTTCACCCAGGCGCGGTTAAGTACTTCAACGAGAAGGGCATCAAGATCAAGTAGTGCGGTTGCAGCGATAGCCGTTGATGGCTAAAGCTCCGGTGTCATCGGCGCAGGAACCTGCTGCGCCGATCATCACCGAGGAACAACGGCTCAAGGCCGAAGAATTCATTGCGCTGGAGGAAGGCGCTCACCACAAGTTTGCGGGTGCGTGGGGCACGTTCCTGTTTGCAGTGGCAGTGGTGATGAGCCTGTATCACCTGTACGCCGCGTACGGCATCGTCACCACGACCACGCTTCGCTACGTACATGTGGCGTTCGTGCTGTTCCTCGTGTTCCTGTTGTTTCCGGCGTTAAAGCGCTGGCGCCACAAGTTCAGCTGGTTCGATTTGGTCTGCGCGCTGGTGGGCGTTGCCACTAGTGTTTATGCACTGGCAGGCGGTGATAACTTTCTCGATCGCAGCACCGCGCCGAACACGATCGATATCGTGATGGGCGTCGCATTGATCGTGCTGGTGCTTGAAGCGGCGCGGCGCTCGACCGGCTGGATCATGCCAATGGTGTGCATTTTCTTCCTTGTGTACGCGATGGCCGGCGCCCATTTGCCGCCGCCATGGACGCACCGTGGCTACGACATCGACCGGCTGGTCGGCACGATGTACATGACGCTCGAGGGAATCTTTGGCACACCCATCGATGTGTCATCTTCGTTGATCATTCTGTTCACAATCTACGGCGCGATGCTTCAGTTTTCCAACGCGGGGAAATTCTTTATCGACTTTTCGCTGGCGGCGTTCGGCCGCAAGGCGACGGGTGCAGGTCGCGCGGTGACAGCGGCCTCGTTCCTGCTCGGCGGACCGTCGGGATCGGGCGTCGCTACGACCGTCACGCTCGGCACCGTTGCATATCCAATGCTCGCCAAGGCGGGCTACGAGAAAAACGCCGCGGGTGGCTTGCTCGCTGCCGGCGGACTCGGTGCGATTCTCTCGCCGCCGGTGCTCGGGGCTGCTGCGTTCCTGATCTCCGAATTCCTAAAGATCTCTTATCTCGACGTGATTCGCATGGCGGTCATTCCGACCTGCCTGTACTACTTTTCGTTGCTGCTGATGGTCGAGATCGATGCGCGCAAGCACAGCATGCGACAGGTCAGAGTTGAGACCAGTGCAACGGTGTGGCAGCTAACGAGGACGATGGGCTTCCACTTTATTTCGCTGGTTGCAATCATCGTTTTTCTGCTGCTCGGGTTTTCACCCATCGCGTCGGTCTTCTGGGCGACGGTGGTCGCCGCACTAATCAGCTTTCTGAACAAGGACAGTGCGCTGCTAGATCTTTCATTGTTCACACGCAGACCGCGGGGGTGGATAGGCGACTTGCTGCGGCATTCGAAATTGATGAAGGCGCTTGAGGCCGGCTCGGTCAGCATGCTGAGCGTTGCGGCCACATGCGCGGCGGCTGGCATCATCGTCGGCGTAGTCACGTTGACCGGCCTCGGCCTGCGATTTTCAGATATTGTCATCGCATACGCTGGCGGCAACCTGGTGCTGACCGCGATTTACACCGCGCTGATCGTCTGGGTCGTTGGCCTGGCGGTGCCAGTGACCGCGAGCTACATCATCTGCGCGGTAGTCGCAGCGCCGGCGCTGATCAAGCTCGGCGTGCCCGACTTCGCCGCACATATGTTCATTTTCTATTACGCGGTGCTGTCGGAAGTGTCACCACCGACTGCGCTGTCGCCATTTGCCGCTGCTGCAATAACCGGTGGCGATCCGTACAAGACAACTTTGCAGTCGTGGAAGTACACGTTGCCGGCATTCGTTGTGCCGTTCGTGTTCGTGCTCGACCCAATGGGCGTCGGACTGCTGCTCGCTTTGCCGAAGGGCGGCTCCTGGTGGGACGTTGCATGGATCACCGCGCTCGTCGTCATGGCACTCATTGCGCTCGCAGCCGCAGCTGAGGGCTGGTTGTTCAGCACCACCACAAAGATCGAGCGCGCACTGCTGATCGCCGCAGGGCTGCTGATGATTTATCCGCGGCCATGGCTCGACGCGATCGGCATCGCACTGCTCGC
>DATLOA010000011.1:0-5589 GCA_035536515.1 Burkholderiaceae bacterium
TCATCGCGCTTCTCGAACCGCTCGCGACTTTCTTCTATCTGCGAGTTCGCCCACGGCGTGACGAACAATGCGAGCAACGCGATCGACACAACAATCGGCCACGCAAAACGCAGTACCGGTCCAATCCACGCCGTCAGGCTGTGGCCCGAAGTGAACCACACGACCATTTCGGAATCGCGGTACGAGCGCGTCAGCGTCATCAGCACCGACACGAACAACGTCAGTGTCAGAATGATCGGCAACCACGTCAGCGCCGTAAGTGCGACCAGCTCGAACACCGTCTGACTGTCGACCCGGCCGCCGGCCGCTTGCCCGATGATGCGCACCAGGCCAACCGAAAAAATAATCGAGAAAAGTACGGTAAATACCGCACTCGCGGTGCCTGTCAACTCGGAGACGATCGAGCGCCGAAAAATCATCGTGCGAGACGCGCGTTGCGCGCCGATGCCAGCGGTTCGGAGCTATATACTGCTTCGCCCGCCGCGAGCGTCGCTGCGCTGCATAAGATTGCGAAACGCCTGGTAGGCAGGCTTAGGGGCAATTGCAAACGACAAACAAGAAAGGCGAAGGGAGAAACGCCGATGGAATTTATCACAGCGGTCGGCCGGCCTGAGGCGATCAAAACAGACGCCATCGTCGTCGGCGTACACGCTGACGGCGAGCTCACCCCGACCGCGAAGGCGCTTGACGCTGCCACCAAGGGAGCAATCAAAGCGGCAGTAAAAAGCGGCGACATGACCGGCAAGCGCGGGACCCTGCTGCCACTGCTGGGGCTTGGTGGCGTGGCCGCGCAGCGCGTCTTGCTAACCGGGCTGGGCGCCAAGGATGAGTTCAACGAGCGCCACTTCACCGATGCGGTGCGGGGCAGCGTCAAGGCTTTTAACGGCGCGGCTAAAAACTTGACCGTGGCCGCGCTTGACTGGCACGTCAAAAATCGCGACGCCCAGTGGCAGGCCTGCACTGTTGCTATCGCCGCGCGCGAGACGGTTTTTCGCACAGACGAATTGAAGAGCAAGCGCGATCCTGAAGGTAACGGCGCCGACACCGTCAGCCTGCTGATGAAGTCACGCAACGCGGGCGCCGAGCGTGGACTACGCTACGGCGGCGCCATTGCGAACGGGATGGAGCTGACGAAGCGGCTCGGCAACCTGCCTCCGAACATCTGCACGCCGAGCTTTCTGGCGGACGAAGCGCGCACGCTGGCGAAGAAGTGGAAGCTCGACGTCGAAGTCCTCGAGACGAAACAACTCGAGGCACTGAAGATGGGCTCGTTCCTGTCGGTCGCAAAGGGGTCGGCGCAGCCGCCGCGGCTAATCGTGCTGAAGTACAAGGGCGCCGCGAAGGATCCCCCGATCGTGCTCGTCGGCAAAGGTATCACGTTCGACTCGGGCGGTATTTCGATCAAGCCCGGCGCGGCAATGGACGAGATGAAGTTCGATATGTGCGGCGCCGCGAGCGTGATCGGCACGATGCGCGCGCTGGCGGAGCTGAAGCTCAAGATTAATGTGGTCGGCGTCGTCGCTGCGTGCGAAAACATGCCGTCGGGTGCCGCCGTAAAGCCGGGCGACATCGTGACGTCGATGTCGGGGCAGACAATCGAAGTTCTGAATACCGACGCCGAAGGCCGTTTGATTCTTTGTGACGCGCTTACTTACAGCGAACGCTTCAATCCGGCGGCCGTGATAAACATCGCGACCCTGACGGGAGCGTGCGTCGTCGCACTCGGCGGCGTCAACTCGGGTCTGTTTTCGAACAACGATCAACTCGCCGACCAGCTGATTCGGGCAAGCCGCGAAGCCGGGGATCCAGCATGGCGGATGCCGATCGACGAGGACTATCAGGAGCAGCTCAAATCCAATTTTGCCGACATGGCCAATATCGGAACGCCTGGCGCCGGCGCGGTCATCGCCGCTTGTTTCCTCGCGCGCTTTACTAAAGCGTATCCCTGGGCACACCTCGATATTGCAGGCACGGCGTGGAAGGGTGGTGCCTTGAAGGGCGCAACCGGTAGGCCAGTGCCGCTGCTGTCACAGTTTCTAATCGACCGTGCGAAGTAGTGACAAGGATTGATTTTCATACCGGAGTGAATCATCGCGTGCACTACGCGTGCCGCGTGATCCGCAAGGCGCGCACAGCGCAAAAGCGCGCAGTTGTCTACACGGCGCTGGCTGATCGGCTCGCACAGTTCGATCAGGCGCTGTGGACCTTCTCCGCCCTGGATTTTGTGCCGCACGTTCTTGCTGGCTCGCCGTTTGCAGCGACGACCCCGGTGATTCTGGCGCGCGACGCCGGCTCCGCGCCGGACAGCGACGTGCTGCTGACGCTCGACGACGACGTGCCACCGGATTTCGAGCAGTTCTTTGCGCGCTACGAGCGTGTGATCGAAGTCGTGTCGAGCGATGACGCCGATCGGCAGAGCGCGCGCGCTCGCTTCAAGGCGTACCGCGAGCGCGGATTTCAGCCGACCGCAATCGAAGTGAAAAATGGCAACTAGCTCGCGCAAAACCACCGATTTGGAGCGGCTTACGCAGCCGGGCGGCAAAGTGATGCCCGACGACGCCACCATCCCTGTTTTGACGGAGCGACTGACGCTGCCTTCGCTCGATTTGGATATTTCACTGCCGCAGCCACCGCCGCCGGTCG
Organism: Burkholderiaceae bacterium; assembly: GCA_035536515.1. Lineage (GTDB taxonomy): Bacteria > Pseudomonadota > Gammaproteobacteria > Burkholderiales > Burkholderiaceae_F > JACCZX01. The sequence goes on from DATLOA010000011.1 coordinate 2,644, forward strand.
TAGCCCCCCAGTCTTCTGCACCTTCACCGCCGCCACCACCCCCACCACCACCGGTCGCCGCACTGCTGATGCCGACGCCAGCAACCCCGGTTTCAGAACCGGCGCCGCGCCCGGCAGTTCGCCCCGCTCCTCCGCCGTCGACGCTGTTCGCATCGGTAGCGTCAGTCGCGCCCGTCTTCTCACCCTCACCCTCGCCTCCGGACATAGCGCCACCTGCGATCGATTGGGAAAAAATGGAAATTCAGCTGCGCGAGAGCCTGTTGCGCGAGTTGCAGCCGCAACTTTCCGCGGAGCTCGAGCGGCAAGTGCGCGATCGGTTGCAGCCCACCCTTGTCCGCGCGCTCACCGCGTTGATTTCCGATTTGCGCCCTGCGCTTGATTCAACCGTGCGCGAAACCATATCGCGCGCGATTGCCGCCGAGCTTGAGCGCCAGCGCTCGGCCTAAAGTGACGAGCTATTTCGGCTGAAACTCGGGCACGCCGAACTGCCACAGAAAGAACGACCAGATATCCGCCGTCTGCGCCTGCTGCTGAGCACGCGTTCCGCCGCCCCCATGCCCGAGCTCGTAGTCGAGCCGCATCAGTACCGGCTTGCCTTCACCTTGCGCCGATGCTAAGCGCGACGCGAACTTCGCCGATTGCCACACATCAACCCGCGTGTCGTTCACGCCGTGCACCAACATCACCGCCGGATACTTCACGCCGTCTTTGATGTGGTGGTAGCTGCTCATCGCCAACAGCGCACGGAACTCGTCTTCGTTCTTGACGGTGCCGAACTCGGGAATGTTGGCTACCCCATTGGCGCTCGATTCCGTTCGAACCATGTCCATCACGCCCACGCTCGGCACAGCAGCCGCAAACAGCTCCGGGCGCTCGGTGATGGCACGCCCGACGAAAATGCCGCCGGCGCTACCGCCGTAGATGCCGATCCGCTCGCGCGATGTGTACCGATTGGCTATCAAATACTCGGCGACGGCTATGCCGTCCTTCCACGTGTTTGGCTTTGTGGCCTTGCGTCCCGCGTAATGCCACTCCTCGCCAAGAGCGCCGCTGCCGCGCACGTGCGCGATCGCGTACACGCCGCCGCGCTCGAGCCACGCGTAGACACGCGCGCTGAAGAACGGGTTCTCGGTAATGCCGTACGAGCCATAGCCGTACACGATCGTCGGATTGCCGCCATCGAGCTTGATGTCCTTGCGCGCCAGCACCGACACCGGAATCTCGACGCCATCGTGGCTCTTCACGACCACTTCACGCGCTTCAATGTCCTGCGGAGAGTCGAACGCGCCGGGCCGCACAAAGTCCAGCGCCGCGAGCTTCTTATCGACCGGGCTGTAGTAGTAAGGCTTTGCCGTGCGCGTCCAGCCAGCGAGCGACAGCACAGCACCGGGTAGCCGGATGTCGGTATCGAGCAGTGACGCTGACCCGCTGACGGGCAATGCCACCTGCTCGATCTGCGCGCCGGCTTGGTGCGGAACACGCAGCAGCGTGGTCGTCACCCCGCGGCGCTGCGTGACGTACAGGGCATCCTGCGCAGCGCCTATGGATACCAGGACATCGCGACCCGGAGCGACGATGGTCTCGGCCTTCGCCAGATCGTGGTTTGCCAGCGAAACGCGCATCACCTTGTAGCGTGAAGCACCGGCCGACGTGCGGAAATACATTGCATCTGTCGTAAACGAAATGCCCGCGACTTTGTCTTTCAACTCGACTAGCTGGCGCCATTTCGCCGTACCTGCAACCGCGTCCGCAAGCGGTGCGACATACGCCAGTTGATACCTCTCAACGCCGAGCGAAACAATGCAAGCCGCCGTCTGCGTGCCGGGGATCTGAAACACGGTGCCGCCCGCATAGATCGGCAGCTTTAAATCTGGGTTCAGCGTCGGGCTGAACACCGGACGATGGTCTGCGCTCTTGATCGATCGGAAGTATCGCGTGCGGTCGCCGAAGCGCTCGGTCGCTGGCAACTTGTCATAGCCTTCGCGCAGCCGCGAATAAAAGAAGCCGCTGTTATCGTCGAGCCACGACACCGAAGAGAAGCGGATGCGATCAATCGGTTCGATGACGGGCTTGCCCGACGCGACGTCGACGACATGCAAGAGTCCAATCTCGCTACCGCCGACTTGTAATGCGTATGCGAGGTAGCGGCCGTCGGGCGATGCGCTGTAATCGAGGATGGCTTGCGGTTGCCCGGCTACTTTCGCAAGCGCTTCCGGATCGACGATCACGGTATCTGCGCCGTCTACGCGGTCACGCCACACGAGTTTGAACTGATTGTCCGCCGGCTCACGGCGCAGAAAGAAAAGGCGCCCGGACGGGGTACGGTCAATGGCACTGACGGCACCCGGTCCTGCTGCTTCCAGTTCTCGAATCCGCGCCAGCAACGTATTGCGCGCCGGAATCTTCGCCAGCACCGCGGTCGTGGCGTCGGCCTGCGACCGCATCCACTGCTGCACCTGCGGATCGGCCACATTTTCCAGCGCGCGATATGGATCGGGTACGTTGACGTTCCAGTAAGTATCGATCGTCGCACCTGCGGCAAACGGCGGCGGAATCTCTACACCGGCAATATCAGCAGCGCTTCCTGTGGTAGCAAGTATCGCAGTCAGAACAAGAGCAATTTTCATAAGTGGCCGCACAGCGATGCGAAGGAGTCAGATCGTACGTTCGATCGCCTAAACTTCAAAAATGAGCTTTCAATCAATCGAGGCACCGAGCACAGATCTCGCCAAGAGTTTCGGCCCGGCAGAAATCGAAGCGCGCTGGGCGCCACTGTGGGAGTCGCGCGGCTACTTCGCCGCCGGCACCGATCCGGGCAAGCCGTCGTTCTCTATCCAGCTCCCGCCGCCGAATCGCACCGGCATCCTGCACATGGGCCATGCGTTCAATCAGACGATCATGGATGCCTTGACGCGCTATCACCGGATGCTGGGCTTCAACACGCTC
>DATLOA010000012.1:0-3077 GCA_035536515.1 Burkholderiaceae bacterium
AAAGCGGCGCGCCGCTTCGTCCATATGCAGCCGCATCGTAGCGCGAGCTTTGGCTCCATCGCGCGCTTCAATCGCGACCATCACTGCTTGATGCTCGGTGATCGCGGCGTCCCACAGATCGGGCGTGTCGAAGTGGTGTTCAAGCTGCAGGAACAGAGGACCGGTGCGCTGATCCCAGAGCGTGCGTACAACCAGCGCGAGCGCACTGTTGCCGCCCGCCTGCGCCATTTCGAGATGAAATCGGCGGTCGTTACCGAGCGGCATCACGTTGCGCTTGCGATCGCGAATCATCGCGGTCAACGCCGCACGCATCCGCTTGATCTGCGCGGGGGTCGCGTTTTTTGCGGCCAGAGCGGCGCATTCCGATTCGAGCAGACGGCGTGCCGTAATCAACTCAAACGGTCCCGAGTCTGCACCGCGGCGCACTGCTTTCGCACGCGCACCGCCGGGCCGGGCCACATACACGCCCGAGCCGACCCGCACGTCAACATAGCCTTCGACCTCCAGTGCAATGAGTGCCTCGCGCACCGACGGCCGGCTGACTTTCAGCATCGCCGCCAGATCGCGCTCGGGCGGCAGACGCTCGCCAGGCTTGTATTCGCCGCGCTTGATTAATCGCGCAATCTGCTCTGCGATGCGACGGTACAACCGCTGCGGTTCGACCGCCTGTATCGGCATGTAGACAATTCGATCGAGCGTTGCTTACACTGCGCGGCTGGTCAAGTGGTCAGACCAATTTGCGATTCTATTTCTGCGGGCGAGCTTCACACGCGGCCCCAGCAGTGTCAAGCAGTACGGAGGGAAAATGGCTGGCCGCTTGCAGGGAAAAACAGTGCTCGTCACAGCCGCCGCACAGGGGATGGGCCGTGCGGCCGTGCTCGCATTCGAACGTGAAGGCGCGCGCGTGACCGCAACCGATCTGAAGGAGAACCTCCTGGCCGACCTGCCGGCAACGATCACCAAAAAACAACTCGACGTTTTGGACGACGCTGCGGTTCAGGCGTTCGTCGAAGGCTGCGGTGCAGTTGATGTTCTGTTTAATTGCGCAGGCTACGTCGCGCATGGAACGATTCTCGATTGCACCGTCAAGGATTGGGATTTCAGTTTTAATCTGAACGTGCGCAGCATGTTCGTAATGACGAAGATGATGCTGCCGCAGATGATCGCTGCTGGCGGCGGCACAATATTGAACATGGCGTCGGTCCTGGGCGCAGAAAAGGCGGCGCCAAACCGGCTCGCTTACGCCGCAAGCAAGGCTGCCGTCGTCGGGTTCACACGCGCGCTCGCGATTGATCACGTGAAGCAGAACATACGCGTCAATTGCGTATGCCCCGGCACCGTCGACACGCCATCTCTCGGCGATCGCATCAATGCGTTTGCCGATCCGGTGCAGGCTCGGAAGGATTTCGTTGCAAGGCAGCCGATGGGCCGGCTCGCAGCGGCAGAAGAGATTGCACAGACATTCGTTTATCTTGTCTCTGACGAATCTTCTTTTATGACCGGCCAGGCGGTGTTCGTCGACGGTGGAATGTCGCTTTAAGGAAAAAAAATGAAACTGTTGCGCTTTGGCCCGAATGGTTACGAGAAACCGGGGCTGCTAGATGCATCGGGTCGGATTCGCGATCTATCGAGCGTGATCGAGCAAGTCGACAGCGGTCACCTTGCCCCACGCGAGCTCAAGAAGATCTCGCAAGTGAAGCCGGAGTCACTGCCGCTCGTTTCGGGATCGCCGCGCCTAGGTGTGCCCTACATCGGGATCGGCAAGTTCATCGCAATCGGGCTTAACTACGCTGATCACGCTGCGGAGTCCGGGGTACCGGTCCCGAAAGAGCCGATTATTTTCATGAAAGCGACTACGTGCATCACAGGACCAAACGATGACGTCGTCATTCCAAAGAATTCGACGAAGACCGATTGGGAGGTTGAACTCGGAGTCGTCATTGGTAGTAAGGCGCAGTACGTAACGACTGAGCGCGCGCTTGATCACGTGGCTGGGTACTGCGTCATCAACGACGTTTCGGAGCGCCAGTTCCAGCTTGAGCGCGGCAGTCAATGGGATAAGGGCAAAGGCTGCGACACCTTCGGTCCGATCGGACCGTATCTGGTGACGCGCGACGAGGTGCCCGATCCGCAGAAGCTCGATATGTGGCTCGACGTGAATGGCCAGCGCATGCAGCGTGGCAATACTTCGACAATGGTGTTCGGCTGCGCACATTTGGTCAGTTACACCAGTCAGTTCATGACGCTGATGCCGGGCGACATCATCACGACAGGCACGCCGCCCGGCGTCGGCATGGGGATGAAACCGCCGCGCTATCTAAAAAGTGGCGACGTGATCACTCTAGGGATTGCTGGCTTGGGCGAGCAGCGGCAAAACGTTCGCGCGCTGTCATAGTAGATGCCGACTCCGTTGAAACCAGAAGTACTGCTTGTTGCACCGATCTACAAACCGGCGCAAACCGAGCTTGAAGCGACCTACACAACGCATTCGCTGTTGAATGTCAGCGACCGTGCCGCGGTGATTTCTCAGGTTGCACCGCGCATAGATGTGGTGGTCACCAGCGGCGGCGGCGCCGGCATCCAGCGCGCGTTGATGGAACAATTGCCGAAGCTAAAGCTGATCGCCTGCTTCAGCGTCGGACTCGATTCGGTCGACCTGACCGCTGCGCGCGAGCGCGGCATAGCGGTCACCAACACGCCGGACGTGCTGACCGACGACGTTGCCGATCTAGCTATCGGCTTGATGCTTGCGACCGCGCGCCGGATGGCCGCCGCAGCTCGCTTCGTTCGCGCAGGCAGTTGGTTAAAAGGGGGATTCCCGCTGACCAGCAAAGTCAGCGGCAAGCGACTTGGCATTGTGGGCATGGGCCGTATCGGACAAGGAATCGCGCGACGAGCCGCGGCGTTCGATATGCAGATTGCATGGCACGGACCTTCGGACAAGAAGCTCCCGTATCGCTTTGAACCAAAACTCGTTGGCCTTGCGCGATCGGTCGACTTCCTGGTGGCAGCCGGTCCCGGAGGTGCGGCTACTCGCGGGTTGATCAGCCGCGAGGTGATGACTGCGCTGGGTCCCA
>DATLOA010000013.1:0-3094 GCA_035536515.1 Burkholderiaceae bacterium
ACCCCACGGTCGGCGGTGCGATACCGTCGCGCAGCGCAAGCACCGTTGTCGCAGCTTCGAGCGCGCCGCCGGCGTTGAGGCAGTGGCCAAGCATAGACTTGGTCGACGATACTGCTAACTGCTTTGCGTGGTTGCCGAAGACGCACTTCAGCGCGGCCGTTTCCGAGCGATCGTTAAGCCGCGTACCGGTGCCATGCGCATTGACGTATTGAACGTCTGCGGCGTTCAAGCCACCATCGACCAGGGCCGCGCCGATCGCCTGCACTGCGCCTTCTTCGTTGGGTGAGGTGATATCGCTAGCGTCAGCGCTCATGCCAAAGCCGGCGACCTCGGCGTGAATGATTGCGCCTCGTGCCCTCGCGCGCTCCCAATCTTCGAGCACCAGCACCGCTGCGCCTTCACCAAGCACTAGCCCGGTGCGGTCCTTCGAAAACGGCCGGCAGGCGTCGGGGCTCAACACACGCAACGCGTCCCACGCGCGCACGTGACCCACCGTCAGCGATGCGTCGCTGCCTCCGGTAACCGCAAAATCCAGTAAGCCCGAGCGAATCATGTGAAATGCAAGTCCGATCGCGTGTGTCGCCGATGCGCATGCCGACGAAGTGGCAAACGATGGGCCGCGCAAGCCATATTCGATCGAGATATGGCTTGCCGGCGCATTGGGCATCACGCGCGGCACCGTGAACGGATGCAGCCGGTTCGAACCTTCGGCGTACAGCGTCTGGTACGAGCTGTCGATCGTTTGCACACCGAGTCCTGCGCCGAACACGACGCCTGCTTTGCGTGCGTCGACACCAATCGCCGCGACTCCGTCAGAGGCCGCCTGCGCCAACGCCTCGCGCGCCGCGACCAGCGCGAACTGCGACGTGCGATCGAGCATCTGCAAGCGGCGCGAGTCAAAATGCACCGCGGGGTCGAATCCGCGCACTTCAGCGGCGGTGCGCGCGGTCAGCCGATCGGTGGCAATGTTTGCGATCGGTCGAATGCCGCATTCGCCTGCGACGAGCGCGCGCCATAGCAAAGGCACATCGCGAGCGAGGGCGGACACGGCACCCAGGCCGGTGACCGCAACGCGTCGATACCCCAGTGCCAACTATCTGCTCGCCGCCGTGGGTGCGCGCGCGTCGAGAGCCTGGAGCACGTGATCGATCAGCATGCCAACCGTCATCGATTTCTCCGTCGGCGGCTCCGGCGCGAACAGAAGCTCGATGCCGAAGTGCGATTCGATCTCGAATACGACCAGCGTCAGATCAAGCGATCCGATTCCGAGATCGTCGGTGCGAGCATCGAGCTGCAGGCGGTCGCGGTCGATTTTCGTCTCGCGTGCAACGATGTCGAGAATCGTGGCGATACGCGGGTCAGCTCCCGAGGCTGCAAGTGAGGATCCAGTTGCTACGTCCATAGTCGTTTTCGGCTGTGCCAACGGCACAGTGCCAGAAAACGTTTGAACGCGCCGGGTCAGGCGCTTGGAATACTCCTAGGCGCGGCGCCGCGGTGGCGGCTCGAATTTCACGATTGCCAACGAAAGGTTGTCGCCGCGACCTTCGGCGCGCTCTCGCGCTAGCGACATCATTTCTTCCGACGCCTCACGCGGCGACAGGTCGTTGAGGAGTTGGGACAGCTCATCGTCCTCGAAGTAGGCCCACATTCCGTCACTTGCGAGCAAAAACACGTCGCCCGCACGCAGGCTGTGTTCTTCGCCGATGACGACTTTCGGTTTCTTGTTGATTCCAAGCGCGCTAACCAGGATGTTCTTGTAGCGCTGTGCCGCGATCTCGGCGTCTTCGTGCCGTCCTTCCTCGCGCAGCTGCTGCGCGTAGGTTTGGTCTTCGGTGACGTGCGCAAGCTTGCGGTCGCGGAAAAAATAGAGCCGAGAGTCGCCAGCGTGCGCCCAGATCGCATATTGCTTCTTGATGATGAGTGCACACAGCGTGGCGTGCGGTTCTTTCTCACTAGAAATAGCGGTCAGGCGAATGACGGTGTGCGCTTCGGCTGCAAGATGCAGCAACATGTCGCGGAACGTCGAGTCGTGCTCGGACATGTCGCAAAATAGACTTTCCGCCGTTGAGATGACTTGATCGGCCGCCTGTCGGCCGCCGGTGCGCCCGCCCATACCGTCGGCGACGATGGCCAGCATGGCCCCGGGGTTGCGCTCGCTCGTGATAATGGCAACCCGGTCCTGCTGCTCATGGCGGTCGCCGATGTGAGTGGCGACGCAAGCGTTGACTTTGACGCTGGACACGCGATGTTCTGCTCTTTTGGTTGAGTCTATCATCGGCCCCCACGCCCTCTTGATAGCGACGATGACGGCGCGTCTTGGGGCTTAACTCAATCGTTTGCCCGGCCCTAGTTGCACAACGATGGATCAGGAAGAAATAAAGCGGCGCATCATCGAGCTGCAAGTAGAGCATCGCGATTTAGACGCGGCCATTGATCGGCTTGCGGAACAATTGAGTATCGACGACCTCGCGCTGCGGCGCATGAAGAAGCGCAAGTTGCAGATAAAAGACGCGCTGACGCAGCTCGAGATTCGTCTGGTGCCCGATATTCCGGCGTGACGCCGGCCGCTGTCGCGCTGCGCTCGGAGACTTCCGTTCGAGCGCAAATAATCGCTGCGTTTGCCGAAGACGGTGCATTGGCACGTTCGGTTCCCAACTTCACCGCACGCACATCGCAGGCCGACATGGCGGCCGCGGTGTATGACACGATCGAGTGCGGCAGTACATTGATCGCGGAAGCAGGCACTGGCACCGGCAAGACATTCGCCTACTTGGTGCCGGCGCTGCTCGCTGGTGGCAAAGTCTTGGTTTCGACAGGGACGAAGCCCCTACAGGATCAGCTTTTTCGAAAAGACCTGCCGGCTGTGCTCGACGCTTTGCGCATCAACGCGGCCATTGCTTTGCTGAAGGGGCGCGCCAACTACGTGTGTTTGCACCGCATGGCGCGCGCCGAAAGCGAAGGGCTGTTGCCGACGCGCGAAGATGTCGGTCACCTGAGATCAGTCGTGCGCTTTGCGTCCACTACGTCTACCGGTGATCGGGCCGAGCTCGCCGCGGTGCCCGAAAACGCTGCGATTTGGCCGCTGGTGACTTCG
>DATLOA010000014.1:0-5889 GCA_035536515.1 Burkholderiaceae bacterium
GGTCGGCGCGGTCGTGCTGGCGTCGGGCTCGCTGATCAAGGCCATTGCGATGATCGTGCTCGGACTGCTGCTCGGGCTGGTCGGCACCGATGTGAATTCCGGCGTTGCGCGCTTTAGCTTCGATATTCCGGAGCTGGCCGATGGCATCGGCTTCGTCTCGGTCGCGATGGGCGTATTCGGCTTCGCGGAGATCATTGCCAATCTCGAACAGAAGGAAAAGCGCGAAGTCTTCACCAGCAAAGTCGGACGCCTAATGCCGAGCAAGGCAGAGGCTCTGTATGCCCTTCCAGCGGTGCTGCGCGGAACGGCACTGGGGTCGATACTCGGCGTGCTGCCTGGTGGTGGCGCGTTGCTCGCGGCGTTCGCGGCTTACACGCTCGAGAAGAAAATCACGCGCAATCCTGAAATTCCGTTCGGTAAAGGCAACATCCGCGGCGTTGCTGCACCCGAGTCGGCCAACAACTCCGGTGCACAAACGTCGTTCATCCCGATGCTGACACTGGGCATTCCGCCGAACGCGGTGATGGCGCTGATGGTCGGCGCGATGACGATTCACAATATCCAGCCCGGCCCGCAGGTGATGTCGAGCAATCCGTCGCTTTTCTGGGGGCTGATCGCATCGATGTGGATCGGCAACTTGATTCTGGTGGTGCTTAACCTGCCGCTGATCGGTATCTGGGTGCAGCTTTTGAAAGTGCCGTACCGGCTGCTGTACCCGGCAATCCTGGTGTTTTGCGGCATCGGCGTCTATTCGATCAACAACAATCCGTTCGACGTGACCGTGACCGCGGTGTTCGGCCTGCTCGGCTACATCTTCTTCAAGCTGCGCTGCGAGCCCGCGCCGCTGATCTTGGGGTTCATTCTCGGCCCAATGATGGAGGAGAACCTGCGGCGAGCGATGCTGCTGTCGCGCGGCGATCCGTCGGTGTTCTTCACGCGGCCACTGTCGCTCGGGCTGCTGATCGCCGCTGCCATTTTGATCATCATCGTTGCGCTGCCGAACATCAAGAAAAAACGCGAAGTCGCGTTTCAGGAAGTTACTTAAGACCTGCGGGCACGATGGGTCGGAAACGCTGAACTACTCGACGACCGTCACGCTTTTCTGCGACGAGACAAAGATGACCGCGTCGGTCAGTGCAACCACGTCGTGCTCTTCGCCGGACTGCGTAAACAAATAGTCGCCCTCACCCAGTTCGGCGCCGCCAATCAGTACTGTGCCGGCGAGAACGACCACTTCTTCGTCACCGTGATGCGCGTGGCGCGGAACCCGCGCCGCCTTCTTTAGGCGGACGACAGAACTGCGTCCTCCCGCGTCGTTGTTTCGGAACAGGCTGCGCTCCACGCCTGCTGTTCCGGTGGGCTTCCATTCGCGGCTCGTTGACTTGTTGACCAGCATTAAGACTCCCGTGAAGACTGCCTAGTACGATGAGGCAGGCGCTGAGCGTGACAATCGTTCAGCCTCGTTCCCCGTCGACTTGAGCAGGATTTTTGAATGATCTTACGTCGTGTTCTTGCCGCTTGCTTGTTCGCGTTGCCGCTAGCCGCATTGGCGCAGAGTTACCCATCAAAATCGATCCGTCTTGTCGTCCCGTTTCCGCCGGCCGGCGCGACCGACATTTTGTCGCGTGAGCTTGCACGCCAACTGTCGGACCGGCTGAAGCAGCAGGTGATCGTCGATAACCGTCCGGGTGCCGGCGGCACGCTGGGCAGCGACATCGTTGCGAAGAGCGCGCCTGATGGCTACACGATTCAGATGGCGACCAGTTCCACGCATTCGATCGGGCCGAGCTTGAATCCGAAGATTCCGTACAACGCGCAAGCAGATTTCACACCGGTTGCGCATGTCGCCAACTCGGTCAACCTGCTCGTCATCGCACCCAATGTCAAAGCGAACAACGTGAGCGAGCTCGTGTCCCTACTCAAAGCCAGCCCCGCACAGTTCAACTTCGGCTCGAGTGGCAACGGCACGATCGTGCATCTGACCGGCGAATTGTTCAAGTCGATGACCGGAACGTACGTGGTTCACATTCCGTACCGCGGCACCGCACTCGTGATTCCTGACATGATGACCGGGCAGATTCACATGCTGTTCGACAACATCGCTTCGGCAATGCCGCACATCAAAGACGGCAAACTGCGTGCAATTGCGGTGACGTCAACCTCGCGCTCGCCGCTGCTGCCGGCGCTGCCTACAGTAGCCGACACCATCCCGGGCTTCGAATCGGTCACGTGGTTCGGCGTGTTCGGCCCGAAGGGAATGCCGGCCGACGTGACGCAGCGCCTCAACACGGAGATCAATGCGGTTTTGAAGGCGCCCGAATTTCTGGAGCGGCTGCGAGTGCTCGGCTACGACGCCGCCGGCGGATCGCCGGCCGACTTCGCCAACGTGGTCGCCGCGGACGCTGCCAAGTGGGCGAAGCTGATCAAGGAACGCAAGATCACCGCGGAGTAGCACGTGCAGCGCTTCGACTGGGCCAATCCTTACCCGACGATTCGCACGCCGGTTTTCGCGCGCAATATCGTCGCCACGTCGCAACCGCTCGCCGCCCAGGCGGGACTGCGCATTCTGCAAGACGGCGGCAATGCCGTCGATGCCGCAATCGCCGCGGCCGCCGTGATCACGATGACCGAGCCATGCAGCAACGGGCTTGGGTCCGACAACTTTGCGATTGTGTGGGACCCGGAGCGCCGCCGGCTGTATGGGCTCAATTCGAGCGGCACCGCGCCCGCCGCGTGGTCGCCTAAATACTTCGAGCGCAAATACGCCGGGCAGCAGACCGTCCCATTGCGCGGCTGGGATTCGGTCACGCTTCCGGGTGCCGTCGCCGGATGGTCGTTGCTGCATGGAAAATTCGGCAAGCGCACGTTCGGCGATGTGCTGGCGCCGGCGATCGAGTACGCAGAGCGCGGCTTTGCCGTCAGCCCCACGGTGCAGGACAAGTGGGTGCGCGCAACGCCGCTGTTGCGTGCACTGCCGGGATTTGCCGAACACTTTTTGCCGCACGGGCGACCGCCAGAAGTTGGCGAGCATTTTGTTCTGCGAGGGGCTTCACGCACACTTAAGCTGATCGCAGATACTCGCGGTGAAGCGTTCTACAAAGGCGAGATCGCGGACGCGATCGACCGCCATGCGCAGACCACCGGTGGCGTCATTGCTGCTACAGACCTTTCTCGCTACTGGGACTTCGTTCAATCGCACGGCTGGGTCGAGACGATCAGCACTTCGTTTCGCGGACACGAGGTGCACGAGATTCCGCCCAATGGCCAGGGCATCGCGGCGCTGAGCTGCCTCGGGATGCTAAGGCACACCCCACTCGCCGATTACGCAGTCGATTCGCCGGACTGGCATCACGTGATGATCGAAGCAATGAAGCTGGCGTTCGCGGATACCTACGCTTACGTCGGCGATCCGCGGAGCATGAAGGTCACGCCTGCCGAGATGCTGGACGATGAGTACCTGCGCCGGCGCGTGTGGTCGATCGACATCAAGCGAGCGCAGGCACCTTCTGCAGGAAGACCGCCACTCGGCGGCACCATCTATCTCAGTGCAGCCGACGCAAGCGGCATGATGGTGTCGTTCATCCAATCGAACTACATGGGCTTCGGCTCGGGCGTAGTCGTTCCGGGCTACGGCATTTCGCTGCAGAACCGCGGCGCGGGATTCTCACTCGACGCGGCGCATCCGAACTGCGTTGCGCCGGGCAAACGCCCGTTTCATACGATCATTCCCGCATTTCTGATGAAGGACGGCGCGCCGCAGATGAGCTTCGGCGTGATGGGGGGCAACATCCAGCCGCAAGCACACGTGCAGACGCTGACGCGCATGCTGATCGCCAAGCAGCAGCCGCAGGCCGCGTGCGATGCGCCGCGCTGGAAAGCGATGAGCGCACTCGATCTCGAAATCGAACAGACGATGCCACGGGCTGTATCGGACGAGCTTGCCGCGCGCGGGCATCGAATCACCCGCGGCGACGACACGTATATGGACTTTGGCTCGGGCCAGTTCATCTGGCGTCTGGGCGACCCCGCGGTCGATGGTTACGTTGCTGCCAGCGATTCGCGCCGCGACGGGCTCGCTGCTGGATTTTGAACTGTCCTTTTTTGCACACTTAGAATCAGGCCATGACCACCAAAACTTACGAACCAGTCACCCCGCACGACGTAGCGTTTCTCGGCCTCGGCGTTATGGGGTATCCGATGGCCGGCCATCTTGCTGGCGCCGGACATCGCGTCACCGTGTACAACCGCACCGAAAAGAAAGCGCAGCAGTGGGCGCAGGAACACGGCGGCAAGTCCGCCAAAACGCCGCGCGAGGCGGCCGCCGGCGCACAGATCGTTTTTTCGTGCGTCGGCAACGACGATGATTTGCGCGGCGTGATGCTGGGCGACACCGGTGCGTTTGCCGGCATGACCAAAAATGCAATCGCCGTCGACAATACGACCGCATCGGCGAAGATCGCACGCGAGTTGCACGCGGAGGCGCGCAAGCGTGGCCTGCACTTCATCGATGCTCCGATATCGGGCGGCCAGGCCGGCGCGGTCAATGGCCAACTGACGGTGATGTGCGGAGGGGACAAGACGCCATTCGATCGCGCGCAACCTGTCGCGATGGCGTTCGCGAAAGCGGTGACGCTGATCGGCGACAGCGGCGCCGGCCAGCTCGCCAAAATGGTCAATCAGCTGTGCATCGCCGGGCTCGTGCAAGGATTGTCCGAAGGGATCTCGTTCGGCCAAGCCGCCGGGCTCGATATGAAACTGGTGCTGCAGGTGATCGGCAAAGGTGCGGCGCAAAGCTGGCAGATGGACAATCGCGGCGGCACCATGGTCGATGGCAAGTTCGACTTTGGATTCGCGGTCGATTGGATGCGCAAGGATCTTGGTCTTTGCCTCGAAGAAGCGCGCAACAACCATGCGCCGTTGCCGGTCGCGGCACTGGTCGATCAGTTCTATGCGGAGGTGCAGGCATTGGGAGGCGCCCGCTGGGACACTTCTTCGCTGATCAAGCGGCTGCGGCCAACGAAATAGCCGCCGTGAAAGCGGGCTCTCCGGAAAGTTCTCTTGAGAGCTCGCTTGCCGCTCTCCGCCCCACGTTGCTGGCGATCGCGCGCATGCAGCTGCGCAATGAGACCTGGGCCGAGGACGTGGTATCAGAGACTTTAGTCGCCGCGCTCGAAGGGTCACGCAAATTCGCCGGCCAGTCTCAGGTGAAGACTTGGGTGGTCGGCATCCTGAAGCACAAGATCATCGATCAGTTCCGTCGCACCAAGCGCGAGGTCTCGAGCGAAGCGCAGCTCGAAGCTGCGCAAGTCGAGACTTTCGATGAGCTGTTCGCCGCTGATGGTCATCGGCTAAACGCGCCCCTCGACTGGGGCGATCCTGAGGAGAGCTTGAATCGCTCTCAGTTCTTCGACGTGCTACAGATGTGTGTCGACCAGCTGCCCACCGCCCTCGCTCGCATTTTCATGATGCGGGAATGGCTGGAGTACGAAACGGAAGAAATCTGTAAGGAGCTCAGCATTACTTCGACCAACTGTTTCGTCATGTTATTTCGGGCGCGCATGCGCCTGCGCGAGTGCCTGGAAATGCAATGGTTTGGTACCCGGCCATGATATTCGGCTGGATTCGAATTCCCTGTAGCCACGCCCACCGGCTGCTATCGGAGCGGATGGATGGGCCGATCCGCCCATCCGAGAGCTGGCGGCTGCGGCTGCACCTGGCCATTTGCGAAATGTGTTCGCGCTTTGAGCACCAGATCGAGTTAATGCGCGCCGCCGTGCGCCGCATGGGGCAATAGGACTTCAATGCACGCCACGCTGCCGCTGTTGCGGGTCACCGACTTTCCGCCGATCCGCCGGCGCGCTATCGATTCGCTGCAGGTCAATCTTGGCT
>DATLOA010000015.1:0-5634 GCA_035536515.1 Burkholderiaceae bacterium
CGTGCCGGAATTGCGTTCCAGCGCTGAGCGCTTATGACGCGCCTCGCTCGGCGGCGCAGGTTTTTGGCGGCGGTACCCGCGATGATTCTTCCAAGTCCATCCCGATTGAGCGCGAGCCCCCCGGGGCTCACGCTTTATACATTTGGGGATTCAATTCTCGACTGTGGTCGTTACAACGAGTTCGGCGTGCACCCGGGGCAATTGCTGGTGCGCAACGATGACGCGTTGTTCCCGGAATTCATGGGGCGTGACCTGCAGCGCCGTTCGGCGCGCCTTCAGCATCAGGCACGAGACGGCGCCACCATCGGTGGGCTGCCGTCTCAGGCCCAAGGGATCAATACCAGCAGGGAATCAGTGGCATTGCTGACGATAGGTGGTAACGACTTGATAGTCGGTCTGGCAGGCGATTCGGGTGCCAAAGTGGAGCGGTTCGAGTCTGCATTGAATCAATTTTTACGCAAACTTCCTATCCGGCCGGTACTCCTCGGCAACGTGTACGACCCGACGTTTGGCGATGATGCAAAGAATTTCTTAGGCGTCAACGCGCGGATCGCACGCGGCAATCATCGGCGCGTCAACGACGTCATCGCAGCGATGGCCAAACGTTACGGCCGTCTGGTCGACTTGCATGCACACTTTCTGACAGGCAACCCGTCGTGGTTTACACGCACGATCGAGCCCAGCTTGATAGGGGCGTCGGAGGTCAGGCGGGCCTTCCTTGCAGCGATCGAAAGTTAACGTTTTCCGCCAACTGAGTTAGAGCGAGCGATTTCTGTGACGGCGAGGCCGACCGCGAATGTCGCGTACACAACAAATAGCGACGCTTTGGACAGCCGGTGTTCAAAGCCGGGCGTAAGCCGCTTGGGCGTCAACTGATAATCGACAAAGCATGCGACTGCGGCAGTCGCGGCACTAGCAACCGTGGTGTGCGCAGGCCTGCCGCGTAACACACCGCCGAAAGTCTTTTCAAACAGGACTGCCCAGAAGATAGACGTTGCGTGATGCGTCAAATACCCGGGCAGCGTGTATTTGAAACTGGGTCGGTCCACGCGCAAGGCGCGGTCACCCCAGTACCAGTGACTGACGGCATTGACCGGGGCGAGCGCGCTGCCGCTTTCGCGGCGACCACATGCTCCCAGCGCAAGCGTGGACAGGATGCTTGCACAGGTACCCGATAGCACCCCTCGATTGACTGCCCGTTTCCAAGATAACGCCATCGTTCCTCCTATGTCGGCCTGCGTGGCATAAAAAGTGCCCGATGCGTTTCACCGCGCGCCAGTGCGCGACTCTTCAAGAGGTTCGATGGTCGTCTTGGTAACAGGTGCAAGCGGTTTCATCGGCAGCGCGGTGGTCGAAGCGCTCCGGTCTGCCGGACACCGTGTCATCGAAGGGACTCGCGGTAGCCATGCCGCGCAGAGTAGAGAAACGATGGACGTCGATTTCACGCGCGACTTTGATCCGGCGACATGGCGACCAAAGCTGACCGGCATCGACGCCGTCGTCAATGCGGTAGGCATCCTGCGTGAGCGCGGTGACCAAACATTCGATGCCTTGCACGTGCGAGCGCCGCGGGCTTTATTTGCGGCGTGCGTCGATGCCGGGGTGACGCGAGTCGTTCAGATTTCCGCGCTCGGTGCAGATGAGAATGCGATCAGCGCTTATCACGGCAGCAAGCGTTTGGCGGACGAATTCCTGACGGCACAGCCCATCTCTTCGGTGATCGCGCAGCCATCGCTGGTGTACGGGCCCGGCGGTGAAAGCGCTCAGCTGTTCGACACGCTGGCGTCGCTGCCATGGACCCCGCTGCCAGGCGACGGCATGCAGCGCATACAGCCGATCCACCTTGACGATCTGGTGGCTTGCATCGTCGCATTGCTGGAGCGCGATCGCTGGCGTACTGGACGTATTGCACTCGTCGGCGCGGAGCCGACGACGCTGCGCGACTATCTTGCCTCGCTAGCACGCGCGGTCGGCCGCCCGCATATTCGTTTTCTGCTAATTCCGATTTCATGGGTACGCGCCGCTGCATCACTTGGAAAGATATTGCCTGCAGCACTGCTTGATAACGAGACGCTGGCTATGCTCGAGCGAGGAAACGTGGCGGATGGAGCAGATACGCAGCGAATCCTGGGTGCAGCGCCGCGGTCAATCGCTAACTTTATCCCGCGCCATAGTGCGTCGATGGCGCGTCGTCAGGCGCAACTTAACTGGCTGTTGCCTTTGTTGCGGCTGGCAATTGCAGCGATGTGGATCGTCACGGGAATCGTTTCGATTGCGGTTTATCCGGTTGCGGACAGTTATGCGCTGCTTGCCCGAACGGGTATCACCGGAACATTCGCCAATGCCGCTCTGATCGGGGCTGCGGTCCTCGACATTGCGTTGGGCGTCGCGTCGCTGGTGGCTCCCTCACGCCTGCTGTGGTGGTCGCAGATCGCGTTGATTGTTGGCTATACAGTGATCATCAGTGTGTGGCTGCCTGAGTTTTGGGCACATCCTTATGGTCCGGTGTTGAAGAACCTGCCGATACTCTCAGCGTTGCTGTTGCTCACGTTCGTCGAGGAGCGGTGATGGAATATCAGATCTGGAAATGGCTTCATATCCTGTCGTCGACACTCCTTTTCGGTACCGGGCTCGGTACGGCGTTCTTTATGTTCTTTACCAACCGCAGCGGAGATGTGCGGGCGATTGCCGTCGTGAGTCACTACGTTGTGATCGCCGACTGGCTGTTTACGGCGACGACTGTCGTATTTCAGCCGCTCTCGGGGTTAATGATGATGCATTTGGCAGGAATACCGTTGACCGCACGTTGGATATGGGTTTCGTTCGCGCTCTACTTCGTGGCAGGCGCATGCTGGCTGCCTGTGGTGTGGATTCAGATGAAGCTGCGTAATCTCGCACGCGAGGCGGTGGCGACAAATGCTGCAACGCTGCCGAGCCAATATTGGAGCTATGAGCGCATCTGGGTACTGCTGGGTATTCCGGCTTTCCTATCCCTGGTGATTGTTTTTTATCTGATGGTTGCGAAGCCATCGTGACCACTTGAATGGTCATTGCCTCTGATGTCAGCGCTTGATTTCGCGTTGGTTGTTCTAGTTATCCACGGTGCACTGGGTGGGTTGGACACGCTTTATTGCCACGAATTGCAGGCGCGACTTCCTAAGCAGCCATGGGCCGCCCGCGAGCTACAGGTGCATTCGACTCGATCATTTCTGTACGCGGTCATCTTCATCGGCGTCGCTTGGTTCGAATGGCACGGTGCGTTTGCGTGGCTATTACTCGCAGTCTTTGCAATCGAGTACGCGATCACGTTAATTGATGCGGTCGTGGAGGACCGCACTCGGCGTCTGTCTCGCGCCGAGCGCATCGTGCATATGATTTTGGGAGCCACCACTGGCGCCTACATCGCGCTTGTTGCGTATCACGCGTCAACGGATTGGATCGGCGCACCGACCGGCCTCCGATTGACGGATCATGGCGTCGTGTCGCTGATTCTGAGTGTTTACGGAGCCGGTGTAATCGTCTCAAGCGTGCGCGACGCCCGCGCCTCGCGTCAGTTGCAGGCGGTGGGCACGCCTTTGTAGCGGACGCTTTGTTAACAAACCAAACCAGTGCGACCGTGCTGCCTACCCTTGCACGCCTAGGTATGACGCTTGCCTAAATGGGTGAATTAAAACTCTTGCTAGGTAGGCATCGGACTCGTCGTTCTTTTAGCTACGGGAGTTGGCTCCCAGACCGCGTTGACATCGGGGCACCGAATCACGGTATTCGGGGCTGCTGGCAGCGCAAGGCCTGTGTTCTGTCGCCTATCTCTAGCTTTGACAAAGGAGGCATCACCAAACCGACAGCAGTAGCAGTTGCACCGTGCCGCTTTAATAAATTATGCAGGTCTACATCAGCGGGCTTTACAGCGGCACTAACCCGCAGCCAGGTGTCGGACTTGCGCGCTCGCTGCGCGCGGCCTACCCGGACGCAAAACTGATCGGGGTCGAATATTCCAGCCGCAGCTCTGGCCTGCATTTTTCAGACTTTGACGATTTGTTGCTGCATCGGCCCTGGGACGAGCTGGACCTTGAGACCTACGCGCGCACAATAAAAGAGCTTCTCAATGCTGGTGCGTACTGGCTGTCAGGCGTTGACCTCGAGATCATGTGGCTTGCCTCGATCTTCACCGAGGGGCACCCGAATCTCCTTTCACCACCGCGCACGGCTATACGCAGGATGGCCAAGCCCGCGGTCGAGGCGCATCGCGGTCTTCCGGTAAGGATCCCGCCGTTCATCTGCGCGGCTGAGCATTCCGACTGGGATTTGCACGCGTTCTGCCGCAAGTACGACTGGAAGGTCTGGCTCAAAGGCCCCTACTACGAGGCAGTTCGCACGGGTACCTGGGACGCCGTAGAAACAGCGCGAACGGCAATCAAGCGTGCCTGGTCGACCGACAACGTTTTCGTTCAGGCTCATGTGACAGGTTACGAGGAATCGGTGTGTTTCTCGGCCTATCGCGGTGAGCTGCTTGCGTCGGCCTATATGCGCAAGCGTGAGATCACACCGGAGGGAAAAACCTGGGCCGGCGATATCTCGGATGTGCCCGAAGAATTCTTGCGGCCGCTGCGCGGGATCGTGAAAGAACTGAACTGGACCGGCGGCGCGGAGCTGGAGATGATGCGTGATACCAGCGGCCAGCTGTGGATGATCGAATGCAATCCGCGGTTCCCGGCATGGATTCACGGGTCGACTATCGCTGGACGAAATCTCGCCGCGGCGATAGTTGAGAAGGCGAGCGGAGTGCGAGCCCAAAGACCGCGCGCACCGTGCGAGGAATTTGCGCGGATCGTGCTGGAGGTTCCGGTGCGCCCCGAGTTTCCACTGCCACCTCTGGCAGAACCGTATTCCGGCGCTTTTGGACACTCTCTGAAGCATCCGTCCGGCAGCCTTGTGTTGGCCGACCGTTTACACAAGCTGAAAGTGATCGATGGCAACGGCACCGTTTCTCACAACGGCACCGCGCACCCTTCGCCGCCGCCCGAGCTGCCGGAGTCGTATATCGACGACCTCGACAAGCACGATCTCAGCGCACTCTCAACTCCTTCATGGCTGTTTCTTGAAAACACCGCTTCAGCGATGTTTCGCCGAGCACAGGAAATGGCGCTGCGTGTTTCGAGCAGTGGCGTCAAGGTAACCAACGCCTACAGCATCAAGACCAATCCGGATCAGCGCCTAGTGCGCCTCGCGCGTCAACATGGGTTCCTCGCCGAAGCGATCAGCCTGCTCGAAGTGCAGAAGGCACTTTCGGCCGGCTTTGATCCTGACGAGGTCATCCTGAACGGGCCGGGCAAATGGTGGCCGGCGGGCTTGCTTCCCACGTCGCCGCTGCACGCAGTGTTCTGCGATTCGATCGCGGATCTACAGCGTGTCGCATCAAGCCTCGCGAGCGGGCAACTGCAAAGCAACGTCGTCGGCATCCGTTTGCGCCCGCCGACAGTGCCGTCGCGATTTGGAATTCGCGTCGATACCCCGCAAGCGCTGAACGCTCTCGTCGAAGCGATCGGAACTTTGCCGCGCGACTGCGAGTTCGGCGTTCATTTCCATATGGCGAGCAGCAACGTGGGTGTCACTCAATGGTGGCATCTGTACGAC
>DATLOA010000016.1:0-5044 GCA_035536515.1 Burkholderiaceae bacterium
CGCAATCGCTCGCGTTGCGGCCCGGCATGTCGGTCAACGCCGACATCCTGCAGGAGAAGCGCAAGGTATGGGAATGGGTGTTTGAGCCGATCTTGTCGCTGAAGGAAAGGCTCAGCTAATGCGGCGGGTGCCGATGATCCTTCAGAGCGAAGCGCCCGAGTGTGGCATCGCGTGCGTCGCAAAGATCGCCAGCTATCACGGCTTTCGGACCGACCTCGGCGGGATGCGTATGCGGCTCGCGCCGTCGATGAAGGGCGTGACGCTGAAGCACATCAGCTCGATCGCCGAGGTCAGGGGAATGGCGGCGCGCGGCGTCAAGGTGGCGCTCGAGTCGCTGTCGCAGCTGAAGCTGCCGGCGATCCTGCACTGGGACATGAATCACTTCGTTGTGCTGACCCGCGTGGACGGCGACACGATTACGGTCAACGATCCGGCGCGCGGTCGGCGCGTGCTGAAGCTCGCTGAGGCGTCGGATCACTACACCGGCGTCGCGATGGAGATGACGCCGGCGCCGGGCTTCAAGAAACGGGACGAGCGCGAACAGATCAGCGCGTGGCAACTGGTGCGTACTGCCACCGGCTTAAAAGGCGCTATCACGCAGGTTCTGCTGCTTTCACTGGTACTCGAGGTGTTGGCAATCGCAACGCCGTTTTTTCTGCAACTCGTAGTCGATCGCGTCGTTGTTGGGCGTGACCGCGATCTGCTTGCCGTGCTCGGCATCGGTTTCGCGCTGCTCGCGCTGACGATCGCGATCGTGACCGGTCTGCGCGCGTGGCTGGGCGTCTACATCAGCACGCGGCTCAATCTGCAACTGCTCGACACGCTGTTCGCGCGGCTACTGCGGCTGCCGCTTGCATGGTTCGAAAAGCGTCACATCGGCGACATCGTTTCGCGCTTCCGCTCTGTCGATGCGATTCAGCGCACGCTGACGCTGACGTTCCTCGAAACGGTGATGGACGGCGTGATGGTCATAGTCACGCTCGCGGTGATGCTCTGGTACAGCCCCACGCTGACCTTGATTGTGGTGGTCGCGGCGGTTTGCTATGGCCTGCTGCGTTGGACGATGTATGGGCCGCAGCGGCGAGCCACCGACGAGCGGATTGTGCATGAGGCGAAAGCGGCCACTCACTTCATCGAAACGCTGCGCGGAATGATGGCAATCAAGCTGAACCTGCGCGAGTCAGAGCGCCGCTCCGCTTATTTGAACCACGTTGTCGATCAGACGAACGCCGACGTCCGGGTGCAGAACCTCGCGCTGCTGCAGCGCGCCGGCAACGTGCTGGTGTTTGGCATCGAGAACGTTCTGGTGATCTGGCTCGGCGCCTATGCCGTGCTCGACAACCAACTTTCGGTCGGCATGCTGTTCGCGTTCCTGCTGTTCAAGCTGCTCTTCATCACGCGCGTCAACAATTTGGTCGACAAGACGATCGAGTTCCGGATGCTCGATCTGCACGCCGACCGGGTAGCCGATATTGCCTTGGCACAGCCCGAAGTTACCGCCGAGCTGCCGGCAGTGGCGCGCGCCGATGCACCGTCGGCGCCCTTTGTGTTGCAGGGCCGCGACATCGGCTTTGCCTATGGCATCGAGGGCTTTGTGTTCCGAGGCGTCGACTTTGCCGCCAAGCCCGGCGAAATGGTCGCAATCGTTGGCCCAAGTGGAGCCGGTAAGACAACGCTGGTCAAAGTACTGGCCGGCTTGCTCGACCGCACCGAAGGCTCGCTGACAGCGGCCGGCCGCGACGTGCGCGACTGGGACAAGCCCGCCTACCGCAGCCGAATCGGCGTCGTCATGCAGGATGACCACCTGTTCGTAGGCACGATCGAAGACAACATCAGCTTCTTCGATCCGCAGCATGACCCACAGCGGGTTCAGGACTGCGCCCGGTTGGCGATGGTAGACCAGGAAATCGACGCCATGCCGATGCAGTTCAATACGATTGTCGGCAGCCTGGGGATGGCGCTATCGGGCGGCCAGCGGAGCCGCGTGCTACTCGCCCGTGCGCTCTACCGCCGGCCGCAGATACTCTTCCTGGATGAGACGTTCGATCAGCTCGACCTTGCGAAGGAACGAGCGATCACCGATGGCTTGCGGAAGACGGGAATAGGATTGGTGATCGTCAGCCACCGCCCGGAGACGGTTGGCGCGGTGGATCGGATTGTCCGGCTGGGAGCGGCTGTGCCAATTGGGAATCAACTGGCAGCTTAAAAAATGGACCGGACTGCTCAAATCGAGCTGTCCGGCCAAACTCGTAGAACAAGAATACGAGTCTTAGTTTTTTTTCAAATCTTTTAGCTAAGTACGGAAGCGGAGCTTCCGCCGCCCACCATGTCGAGTTCGAAAAGCGACAGTTCGAATTGCTGATCGGTTGTTTCAACGATGGCTTCCGCAACAGCGATGGTGGTTGTGCTTTGGTCCATTTGAGCCTCTACGAGTGGTTGTCTGGTTTAGTACCGAGTCGTGTGATCTGCCCGGAACTTGACAGCATCTTCGATGCTGGGAGATCTATGGGAAATCACTCCCTTTGGTCGTTTTAGCCATAGTCATACATCAACCGCACGATCAGAATCCCCGTTGGTTCGAACACTCCAAAGCCGGATGTCACCACAGCCGCACGAAGAACTTCAACTTTTAGAGCGTGAAGTTAAGGCGAATCTGGTTTCGCCGAGCGCAGAAACGGTCGCATTCCTTAACGACGCCTTGAAGCGGCTTCGTGCAATTCCATTTGACATTGACCCGAAGCGGCGAGTCAATTGCTTGATCGACATCGCCTCACAGTTTTACCACCAAGGCCAGAACACTTTCAACGGCGTCGAGCCTGCAGCACTTGCGGTCATGGTTGCGCGCGATGTCGACGATCAGGCATTACTAAGAAAAGCGTTGACCGTACAGGCGGTCATTCTTTATTCCACCAATAACCCTGGCGATGCGCTCACCGCGTTAGCCGAAGCGCTCGACATTGCCGAGCAGATTGCTGACAGCCACGGCAAAGTTGCTGTATGGATCAACTTGGGAACTGCATTTTACGAGGCCGCCCTCTATGCCGACGCTAGAGATTGCGCGGAACGAGCGACTCGGCTGGCGACTGGAATGGCGCAACTTCTTCCGCTAAAGGCCATCGCCTTGGGCAATGTTGCACTTTACTGCACGCACATGCAGGAATACGAGCAGGGTCTTCAGGCCATCAGGGACTCAATCGCACTGAGGCATGCGCCTGATAACCCCGCTGAGATGTTGACCAGAGTATTTGCTGAGGGAACATATACCCGCTTGCTTTTGGCACTCGGAAGATCTACGGAGGCTTTTGAGCGAGCGCAAATTGCGAAGGAACTTGCGCCTCGGGCTAAGTCGATTCGCGCTGACATTTCCGCCGCTTGCTCGGAAGGGCTAGTCGAGGTTTATTCAGGCTTGGGTGATGTGGGGCTCTCTCGAGGTATGGCGGCCCTCGAAAAAGCCCGTGCGGTAAAACCGTCGTTGCGCGAAACTCTGCTGGCCCTCGTGCAGGCGCACGAGAAAGCCGGGCGGCCCGAGCGGGCCCTAGCGTTGCATCGAGAACTGACGTTGCACATACGCAAGGCTCAGCACGACAGCATTGTTCGCCATCAGGAACTCCACTTACAGCAAATTGAAGCTGCTCAGCAGTTTCCTGAACATCTGTTGACCGACAAAGAGGCCGAACTCAGCGACAAGATTGCTGCGCAAACAGCCGGGACGAGACAGGGAGATCTACTTGAGCAGATCGCATTCACCGCCGAGATGCGAGACGATCCGACCGGGGAGCATTGCTACCGAGTCGCGAAACTTTCTTCCCTGTTAGCTAAGGCGCTCGGCCAATCGGATGACGCGTGTGAAAGCATCGATCTCGCCGCGCGTTTGCACGATATTGGGAAGGTGGGCATTCCCGATTCGCTGATGCAGAAGCCTCAACCTCTCTCCGAAGGGGAGCGACAAATTCTGCGAACCCACGCTGCAACGGGCGCGGATCTGCTGTCGAAAACCAAAGTTTCGTATAGCGACCTTGCCAGCGATATTGCCAGACACCACCATGAGAGATGGGATGGCAATGGCTACCCGGAAGGCATTTCTGGCTCGGCGATCCCTTTGGCCGCCCGGATAGTCGGCCTGTGCGACTCCTACGACGCCTTGACACACGAGAAGGCCTACCGGCGAGCGTTTAGCAGCGACGAGGCGATCGGCGAAATTCTCCGACTGCGGGAGCTGCAATTCGATCCCAACCTGGTCGACGTTTTTGTCCCGATGGTCATGAGCTTGCGCCGCGAGCACGACAACCTGGACGATTTCCTTGGGGCCGCAGCGCGCCAGACCGCTCTGAACGCCGCCCGCCTAAAAATTGCAGAGTCGCTGGCCAAGCCGATCGAGGGTCTGGAGCCGCTGAAGCCGCCTCCGACGATTGAGCGGCGGCTGATCCCGCGCACTTTGCCGAAGCCGCCGGTGCGCTAGCTGCCTTCGCAGCGCTTCCAGCTCTCCTTCGCTGCGTAGACAAAAAACAACAGATTGCGCGGAGATGAACTTGGCCGTGGTTCCGTTCTTGCGCGCCCGAAACTAGTGCCTTGGAATGCATGCGAGGCGGCCCGCGGCCGAACCATCCAACCAGCCGTCTTCGGCCAACGCGCGGATGCGCGCCACCGTGTCGAGGTCGGCGCGCTCATAAGCCTGTTGGCGCAACGCCGCGGTAACTTCGTCGAGCTCACGCCCGCCCGGTAATTCGTCCGACTCATATAAGAAGCGCAGAAACAGCAACTCGGGTTGCGGCTCCTCAATTTCGATCATCATGCGGCTGGCCGGCCAAGTCGGGCCCGCGCGCGTGTGGATTTCGCTTCGACGCTGTGGAACCAGGCGAACGCGGTCATCGACCTTGAACGAGCCAAAGTCGAGCGTCCGCACAAGTTCGACCTCGTCGCCAACGTGGCTGCGCGAATGAATTGTCGCTACCTCGAGCCCAAGCACAAACTGCGTCGGTTCCTCGGCGCGCATCACCAGCCCGCGCCACAGTTGCTCGCGCGTCAGCGTGTCAAGCAATGGCAT
>DATLOA010000017.1:0-9267 GCA_035536515.1 Burkholderiaceae bacterium
ATCGACCCGCTGTGTTTCGAGGCGCTGAAGGAGGTCGTGGCTGTCCCAACGTAGTGACCCGTCTTGCGCCCCGTGCGCGCCCCGAGTAACGTGGCTCTTCCTCTGCGGGGAACACAAGGAGACGGTCGATGAAGTTCAGAATTTCAATGGTCGCGACTGCATTTACAGCCGCGTTCGCAACCACATCAATGCTGCCGGGAGTTGCAACTGCGCAGCAGCAGCGCTTTATCACGATCGGGACCGGCGGCGTTACCGGCGTTTACTACCCGGCCGGCGGCGCAATCTGCCGGATCGTCAATCGCGATCGTGCGAAGACTGGCCTGCGCTGCTCGGTGGAGTCGACCGGCGGCTCGGTCGCCAACGTGAATCTACTGAAATCCGGAGAGCTCGAGTTTGGCGTTGCGCAATCCGACGTTCAATTCCTGGCGTCGAAAGGACAGGGAGCGTTTCAGAAAGACGGCGCTGTCAGCGATTTGCGCGCGGTGTTCGCGCTGCATCCGGAGCCGTTTACCGTACTTGCACGCAAGGAATCAAACATCTCCAAATTTGAAGACTTCAAAGGCAAGCGCTTCAATGTAGGCAACCCCGGATCGGGTACTCGCTCGTCGATGGAAGAGCTGGTCGGCGCGATGGGCTGGAAGATGGGCGACTTTGCGCTCGCATCCGAGCTGCGTCCCGACGAGCACGGTTCAGCGTTGTGCGACGGCAAGATCGACGGCTTTTTCTACGGCGTTGGCCATCCGTCGGCCAACATTCAGGATCCCACCACGATCTGCGGGGCGAAGCTGGTCTCGCTGACCGGGCCGGCGGTGGACAAGCTGGTCAAGGAAAAGCCGTACTACGCGGTAGCTACCATTCCGGGTGGTATGTATCCGAACAATCCGAACCCGACCACGACGTTCGGTGTGCAGGCCACAGTGGTGTCGTCGGCAAAAGTGCCCGCCGATGTGGTGTATACGGTGACCAAAGCCGTGTTCGAAAATCTCGACGAATTCAAGAAGCTGCATCCGGCGCTGGCTAATTTGAATCCGCAAGACATGATCAAAAATGGACTATCGGCGCCGCTGCACGACGGCGCAGTGCGCTACTACAAGGAAAAGGGCTGGGTGAAATAAGGCCTTTAATCCGATAGCCAGCATTGACGGGCGGCCCAGGCCGCCCGTCTGCGCTTAAGGGACCGATGGCAAACGACAAGCTTGAAGACAACGTCGCACCAACCGCAGAAATGCAATTGGGCGAAGTAGATCAGGTCAAGCAGCTCGTCGTCGACGCGGATCTGGGCGGCCGCTCCACAGTTGGCCTGCACGGCAAGGTAATCCTCGGTGTCGGCCTTGCGTGGGTCATTTTCCAGCTCTGGTATGCATCGCCGTTGCCGTTCACGCTGCGCTTTGGTGTTTTTAACGACACAGAAGCCCGCTCGATCCATCTAGCAACTGGACTATTCCTCGCGTTTCTCGCATTCCCGTCAAGCAAGCGCTCGCGGCGCGACAAAGTGCCCGCGCTTGATTGGATATTCGCGTTCACCGCCGCGTTTGCTGGCGGCTACTTGTACTTGTTCTACAACGAGTTGGCTACGCGGCCGGGTGCGCCGACGCAGTTTGATGTCGCGGTCGGAGTCGCCGGGATTCTGTTGTTGCTCGAAGCGACGCGGCGTGCGGTTGGTCTGCCGATGGCGGTCCTCGCCGTCATCTTCCTGGGTTATGTGCTGGCCGGTGCGTTTCTGCCCGATGTGGTTGCACACAAGGGCGCGTCTGTGCCGCGCATGGTTTCGCACATGTGGCTCGTCACCGAAGGGGTGTACGGCATCGCACTAGGAGTGTCGGTGGCGTTCATCTTCGTCTTTGTGTTATTCGGTACGTTGCTCGACCGTGCCGGCGGCGGTAATTACATGATGCAGGTGAGCTTCGCACTGCTCGGGCACATGCGCGGCGGGCCGGCGAAAGTTGCAGTGGTGTCGTCGGCACTGAACGGACTGATATCGGGCTCGTCGGTCAGCAACGTCGTCTCGGGCGGCATCTTCACGATTCCGCTGATGAAGAAAGCCGGCTACGGCGGTGTGAAGGCGGCTGCGATCGAGACGTCGTCGTCGGTCAACGGACAGATCATGCCGCCGGTGATGGGCGCGGCGGCGTTTCTGATGGTCGAGTACGTCGGCATACCGTATTCGGACATCATCCGCCACGCCTTCATTCCAGCGGTGATCAGCTACATCGCACTTTTCTACATCGTGCACCTGGAAGCGATGCGTCTCGGCATGGAGCCGATGGCTAAAGTGCGCGAGCGAAAAGCGAGCGCGGCTCTGCTGTCGTGGGGGCTCGGGCTCGCGGGGACAATCGCGGCGATCGGAGTCATCTATTACGTTGCGGTCGGTACGCAGATGGCTTTCGGTGCGGCCGCTCCTTGGATTCTCGGCGCGTTGCTGATCGCGCTTTACATCTACAGCACCTGGGTTGCGGCACGGGAGCCCGATCTGCCAGTGGATATCGACATCAACAATCCAGTGCTTCCGCCTGCCTGGCCGACCGTAAAAGCCGGTATGCACTTCCTGATTCCGATCGGCGTGCTGCTGTGGTGTTTAATGGTCGAGGAGCTGTCGCCCGGGCTCTCGGCGTTCTACGCGATTGTCGCGCAGGTGATCTTGATGACGACGCAGCGTCCGATGATCGAACTGTTCCGCGGCAAAAAGAGCTTCGGCACCGAATTCGTGCGCGGGCTCGGCGAAGTCGTCAATGGCTGCAACGACGGCGCGCGCAACATGATCGGTATCGCGGTCGCCACAGGCTGTGCAGGCCTGATCGTGGGAGCGATAACACTCACCGGCCTCGGCTTGCGGATGACCGACTTCGTCGAGTTCGTCTCCGGCGGCAACGTGATGGTGATGCTGCTGTTCACCGCGTTCGTGTGCCTGGTCCTCGGCATGGGCGTGCCGACGACGGCGAACTACATCCTGGTCGCGACCTTGATGGCGCCGGTGATCGTCGAACTAGGCGCGCAGTCGGGTCTCGTGATCCCGTTGATCGCGGTGCACCTGTTCGTTTTCTATTACGGGATCATGGGCGACATCACACCGCCGGTGGGTCTTGCAAGCTTCGCTGCGGCGGCGATCGCGAAGGAGGATCCTATTCAGGTAGGCATCCAGGGCTCGGTGTACGCGCTGCGTACCGTGCTGTTGCCGTTTATCTGGATCTTTAACCCCGCGCTGTTGTTGATCGACATTCATGGATGGTGGGAAGCGGCGTTGGTCGCGGGAGCGGCCACGATCGCGTCGCTGACGTTTGCGGCGGCCACCTTAGGCTGGCTTCGCATCAAATGCCACTGGTGGGAAGTCGTTCTGCTGCTGGTTGCGACGTTCGTTCTGTTCCGGCCCGACTGGTTCGCGGACCGCATCGCGCCCGAGTACACGGACGCGCCCGCTTCGAGGTTCTACGAAGTCGCAAGCCGGCTTGACGCTGGCGATCGGCTGGTGTTCGTGATCAAAGGCCAGACGCTTGAAGGCGCCGATCTGAATAAGACGGTCGCCGTACAGCTCGGTCCGCGAACCGGCGACGGGAAAAACCCGGTGGTCGATGCGCGCAAGCGCCTGGCCGACGCAGGGCTAAGTGTCAGCGGCTTCGGAGAACAAATGCAGATCGGCGCGGTGCGTTTCGGCAGCCGCGCCGCGAAGGCGCGGATCGAGCAGGGCTATGAAATCGTGTCTGTCAAGGTGCCAAACGAACGTATCAGCGCGCACTGGTTTTATCTGCCCGGCCTCGCCGTCGCAATACTCGTCTGGTTGATGCAGGGGTGGCGCCTTCGCCGGCGAGCGGCGGTGCAGCCGGCGTGATCGTTAGACACAGCCTACAGTAGAGATCTACAACGAAAGATCTCATGCCGATTCGTCGAAAGCGCGCAACCCAATCACTGGCGGTCAAGGCTGCTGAACTTGCATTTGCCGTACCGCAGGTCGTCGCGCACCGTGTCACACGCATGGCGCTTTCGGGCCGTGCGCTTTCCCCACGTGACCGCAGGGAGTTCGAGCGAATGGTCGCCGAGAAAAGCGCGGCGTTCAGCGAATCCTGGAACGCAATGGCTGTGCAAGTGGCCGTGGCGAACCAAGCACTGGCGTCGTCGTTCTTCAAATCTTTCCTGGCCTTTCGGGGTAAGAAGCCTTCTGCCGTTCGATCTGCAGTTCAACTTCAGCGGGCTGCGCTTGGTGTGCTGGGCAAGGGACTGGCACCCGTGCACAGAAAAGTGGTCGCCAATGCCAAGCGCCTGGGTCGCACAAAGCTTCGCTAAAGCTGAGATAAAGACAGACGCGCGTTCGTATGGTGAAGACGCCTATCCGTTCCGTGCGACGGGTGCATGCGCTCGATGATCCGCAAATCGAGCAGCTCGCCTACGTGTTGAGGGATTGTGTCGACGGTGGCGCGTCGGTGAGTTTCATGCACCCGCTGACACACGAGCGCGCCGTTGCATTCTGGCGTGGCGTCGCGAACAGTGTCGCGGCTGGCGAACGTGCCATTTTGGTCGCTGCAGATGAGCTAGGCATCTGCGGCACAGTGCACCTCGTGCTTGATCAGCCCGAAAATCAACCGCACCGCGCGGAGCTGTCAAAGATGCTCGTGCATCGACGCGCACGGTGCCAAGGCGTCGGCGCGGCGCTATTGCAAGCTGCCGAGGTCACGGCGCGTGAATGCGGCAAGTCGCTTCTGGTGCTCGACACCGCGAGTGATGACGCCGAGCGCCTTTACCAGCGTCAGGGTTGGACGCGCGTAGGTGCGATTCCAGGGTTTGCTTTCCTGCCGCAGGGTGGCCTCTGCGCCACCACGCTGTACTACCGCGAGCTTGGCGTTTCGCCGGCGCACTCCTAACTGCGCTTTCCAGCGCGTACGATGCACACGATGCTGAAGATCGATAGTGCGCAAGTCGAGACGGTGGCCAAGGAGCTTTACGTGCGGGCGTTGAAGCAGTTGCCGCCGGATATCAAGGCTGGATTCGCGCGGCTATCGGCGACTGAAACTGACCCTACCGGACAGCGCATTCTCGGCACTATGGTGTCGAACATTGCGGTTGCGGAGCGCACCGATAACCTTTTGTGCCAGGACACGGGCATTCCAATTTACAAAGTGACGATTGGCCGCGATGTCATCGTCGACGGCGCGCAGTTGAAGCAGGCAATCAGGCGCGGTTGCGAACGCGCTACGCGAGAGCTGCCATTTCGATCGTCCATCGTGCACCCGATTACACGCATCAACGAGCAGACATCGTGCGGGCCCGGAGTGCCGGTGATCCATTTCGATTTCGATGCAAGCGAGGAGCTGTCGATCGAGATGATTCCCAAAGGCTCGGGATCGGAGAACAACTCGTTCCTAAAGATGGCGATCCCGGCCGATGGTGTCGATGCGATCAAGACGTTCGTCATCGATTGCGTGCTCAATGCGGGCGGTAAAACGTGCCCGCCGACGATTGTCGGGGTCGGTATCGGCGGAACGGCCGATTTGTGTGTGCATCTGGCGAAGCGCGCCGCTGTACGACCGCTGGGATCAGCGTGCAGCGACCTTGACGGAGCGAAGCTCGAGGCGGCGTTGAGCATCGCGGTGAATGCTCTCGGCGTAGGACCGCAGGGCCTCGGCGGCGACAGTACCGCCTTCGCAGTGCACGTCGAGCTTGCGGCTACACACATCACGATGAATCCAGTGGCCGTGAACATGCAGTGTCACTCCGCCCGGCGTGCGCGTGCGACTTTCAGTGCACGCGGCGTCGAATACGGCTTCTAGCTTCAGATGGCGCATCACGAGCTTGCAATGCCGATCACAGAGCAGCAGGCACGCACGCTACGCGCGAACGACACCGTCACTTTGCAGAAGACGCTGTTCGGCCTGCGCGATGCGACCTTGATTCATCTTTTCGATCGTCGTCGCACGACGCGCTTCGATCTGCGCGGGCACGCGGTGATTCATACCGCGCCCAACGTCAAGCAGGTGCCGCGCTCGGCCGAGCACCCGGCGGGATATGCGCCGCTGTGCGTCGGCACCACCACGTCGGCGCGGATGGAGCGCTTCACGCGCGACTTGATGACGATGCATGGCGTACGCATCATCATCGGCAAGGGCGGCATGGGCGATCAGACATCGGCCGCCTTTGCGGAATTGGGCGGCGCGTATCTAGCGATCGTCGGTGGAGCCGCTGCGCTCGAAACTACGTGGATCGAAAGCATCGAAGACGTAGACCTCGACGACTTGAATCCAGAGTCGCTTTGGCGCTTTGGGATCCGGGACTTCGGGCCACTGCTGGTTGCGATGGACAGCCACGGTGCGAGCTTGTACGACGCGATCGCGAACGATGCGCAGGCGCGGCGCGCGGGAGTGCTTCAATCGCTCGGCGTAAAAGTCTAAGAATCGACGCAGAGTTCTAGCTTGCGCAGGTTGCAAACCGACATCCTGATCCTCGGCTCCGGCGGCGCGGGGTTGTTTGCCGCCTTGCATGCAAAGCATGCTGCTCCCGAGCTATCAGTCACGGTTGCAGTCAAAGGCCTTCTTGGCAAATGCGGATGTACTCGCATGGTTCAGGGCGGATACAACGTCGCGCTGGCTGCCGATGATTCGGTTGAACGGCACTTTATGGACACGATCGAGGGCGGCGCGTGGCTATCCAATCAGGATCTCGCATGGACGCTCGTATCGACCGCGCTCGAGCGCGTGCGCGAACTTGAGAACGAGCTGGGCTGCCTGTTCGATCGCAACCCCGACGGTACGATTCATCAGAAGGCGTTTGCCGGGCAAACGTTCGATCGCACTGTGCACAAGGGCGATTTGACCGGCATCGAGATCATCAACCGGCTCGCCGAGCAGGTGTGGGCGCGCGACATTGCGCGGCTCGAAGAGCACCGCGCGATTGAGTTGATCAAGACACCAAACGGCGATGCG
The DNA here is from genome assembly GCA_035536515.1 of Burkholderiaceae bacterium. Lineage (GTDB taxonomy): Bacteria > Pseudomonadota > Gammaproteobacteria > Burkholderiales > Burkholderiaceae_F > JACCZX01. The sequence goes on from DATLOA010000017.1 coordinate 6,906, forward strand.
ATCGCTGGCGTGCTGCACATCGACATGCGCACCGGAGAGTTTGTGTTCGTGCAGGCGCGCGCGGTGCTGCTTGCCACCGGCGGCGGGCCAACGATGTACAAATATCACACGCCGTCCGGCGACAAGAGCTGCGACGGGTTGGCGATGGCACTGCGCGCGGGCCTGACGCTGCGCGATATGGAGATGGTGCAGTTTCATCCGACCGGGTTGTTGGCGGGCAGCGACACGCGAATGACCGGCACGGTGCTGGAAGAAGGATTGCGCGGCGCCGGCGGGTTTCTTTTGAACGGCGCGCGCGAGCGTTTCATGCAGCAGCACGACGTTCGCGCCGAGCGTGCGACGCGCGACATCGTGTCGCGCGCGATCTTCGCCGAGATGCGCGCCGGCAACACTACGCCGAACGGTGGCGTGTATCTGACGCTTAGCCATCTTGGCGCAGCTGCAGTGCGCGCAGCGTTCAAGGGTATGGTCGAGCGTTGCGCCGATTGCGGTTTCGATCTGGCGGGCGGAATGGTTGAAGTCGTGCCGACCGCGCACTACATGATGGGCGGGGTGCTGTTTAGCGGCGATTGCCAAACATCACTGCGGGGACTGTTTGCCGCCGGCGAAGACACAGGCGGCGTTCACGGCGCCAATCGGCTCGGCGGTAATGGCGTGGCGAATTCAACTGTGTTCGGCGGTATTGCGGGCGACGCAATGGCGGCCTGGTTGCGTGCAGAAGGCGCATGGCGCGCACCCGACGAAGCAGCTCTGCAGCAAGCGATTGTGTTGGCCGAGAAGCCGTTCAATGAAAAGCCAGGCGATGTGGAAGAAATTCGAGAGGCGTTGCTTGACTGCATGTGGGAAGACGTCGGCATCGTGCGCGACGCCGCCGGATTGACGCGCGCTGACCGACGTTTAAACGAGCTAGACGCCCGGCTGAACACGATTGGAATGGCGAGCCAGGAGCGCGCATTCAATCTGACGTGGCACGACTGGCTGAACTTGTCCAACCTAATACTTGTGAGCCGATCGATTCAGAGCGCCGCGGCCAGGCGCGCGGAGTCGCGCGGAGCACACTTTCGTGAGGACTTTCCACGGCGCGGTCCTTTGGAAGAGTCTTCGTACGTCACCGTGCGCTGGGACGGTCAACACCTCAAGTTCCAACTCGGCGAGCAGCCGGTGCGCTTTTCGCGCATTAGACCTGGCGAGACGTTGTTGAAGTCATGATCGTCATCAGCGAGTTCATGGACGAATCATCGGTCGCGTCATTGCGCTCGGATTTCGCGGTCCGTCACGAGCCTTCGCTGGTCGATCGGCCGGCGGAGTTGAACGCGGCGATGCAATCCGCTGTTGCATTGATCGTGCGTAATCGAACGCAGGTTGACGCTGCATTGATTGCAAGTGCGCCAAAATTGAAGGTCGTGGGCCGGCTCGGTGTCGGACTCGACAACATCGACACGGCGGCGTGTGCGGCGCGTGGCATCGAAGTCATTGCCGCAACCGGCGCCAACGCCGTGTCGGTCGCCGAATACGTCGTCACCACGGCGATGATGCTGCTGCGTGGCGTTTATGGCTCATCGGCTGCGGTCGCTGCCGGCGCGTGGCCGCGCACCCAACTGTCGCAGGGTAAAGAGATGCGCGGCAAGACACTGGGACTGATCGGGTTCGGCTCGATCGGCCGCGTGACCGCGCGGCTTGCTCACAACCTTGGCATGCAGGTCGTCGCTCACGATCCGCTGGTTGCAGCTGACGACGCGGCATGGCGCGAGCATGGTGTTACACACCGAAGCCTAGAGACGCTGCTTGCAGAGTCCGACGTCATCTCACTGCACGTGCCGCTGGTTGCGCTGACGCGCGGCATGCTGAATCCATCGCGTATCGCATCGATGAAGCGCGGCGCGATCGTGATCAATACCGCACGTGGCGGCATCGTCGACGAAGAAGCATTGATCGACGCTCTGCGAAAGGGTGCGCTTGGCGGCGCGGCGCTCGATGTGTTCGAGCACGAGCCGCTGGCGGCAAGACCAACATGGGTAGATGTTCCGAATCTGATTCTGACGCCACACGTGGCTGGAGTAACAGCGGAGTCGAACGTGCGTGTCAGCGAGATGATTGCGCAGCGAGTCGCCGCAGCGTTGCACAAGATGGGCGCGCGATGACGACTGTTTCGCTGCAACGTCTCGAATCGCTGATCGAACTTGCGCTCGTTGGCGCTGGCGCCAGTGCTGCAATGGCGTCGGCAACGGCACGTGCATTGGTGTCGGCCGAAGCGCAGGGTCTGACTTCGCACGGCGCTGCGCGCGTCGCGCAATACGTAGCTCACTTGAAGAACGGCCGTGCCAATGGACAAGCTCTTCCGCACATCATCAGAGAAAAACCG
>DATLOA010000018.1:0-2710 GCA_035536515.1 Burkholderiaceae bacterium
CGTCATCATAGACGCGCGCTAACGCTGCGCCAGCATGCCGCGCAGCGATTCATCGCGGCGCTCCTTGGGAAGCGCAGCCAGGCGCTTGACCTCTTCGTAAAACCGCGGAAAGTCTCCGCTCACTTGCGCCAGTACGGCGTCGAACGCGGGCACCAGATCGTTGTAAGCCCCGATCGATGCGAGGTGCGCATTGGTCAGATCCTGTGCAAAAAATCGGTCGTAGCCCGCAAATCCGTCCCAGCTCGCCTTCAATCGGGCGTAATCGGTTTTCAGCGACGCAAAAAGCTCCTGCTTGCGGGCGCGCTTGAGCTCGGCCGCCTGCTGACCCTGGTAGGTTTGAAAGAGCAGCGCACGATATTGCAGCAGCAAATTCAGAAACTCGTGACGCCGCTGCGCAAACTGGGCATACGCCATTCGCGACGCATCGTCGCCATGAGCGGCGAGCCAACGACGCACACCTTCCCGCTCAACCGCGGTGGCAAACGACTCGTTGAAGGTCGTATCCCCGCCAACGAACACCACCTGATGGGCAAGCTCGTGGAAAACCAGTCCAGCGAGCTGACCTTCGGTGCCGCCGATAAAGGTGTTCAACAGAGGATCCGAAAACCATCCGAGCGTGGAATACGCGGGAACGCCCGCCACGCTGACCTCGTAACCTTCGGCACGTAGCGCTGCAGCGGCGTTGTCCGCCGAGCCGCGGTCGAAGTAGCCCCGATATGCGGCGCACCCGATCACCGGATAGCACCACTGCTTTAACTCGAGCGACAACTCGGGCGCGGCGAAGACATTCCACACCACATACGGCCGCTGGAGGTCCACATAAGAGCGGTAGCTTCCATTTTCGGGCAAACCAAGCTCCAGCGATGCGAACGCGCGAATCTGTTGCGCGCGCTGCAAGCGCTGCTTCAGTGAGTCAGCGGTACCCGGGTCGGCCACGAGCTCCGGAATCGGGCGAGCGGCACGCAGCATCGAAAAATGTCCGTCAATAGACTGCGCGTAGTAGCCGAGCGAGGAACAGCCGGCAGCTACTGCAATCGCAAGCACGATCGCGCCGGGCAACAACACGCGCTTAGGGAGAGCTGCGGAAATCATCGGGCGCAATTGTGCCCGGTGGTTTCCGCAACGATCAATGAGGTAACTGGCAGATCACGCGGCGCAGCTTGCCGCTGACCTGGTCTCTTGCCGGCGAACGCCGCGCAATATCAATCGACACGGGTCCGATGCCTAGCGTGTCGAAGTAGGTGCCAAGCGCACGGCGAACGTCGGACGCCGATCCATGCTCGTTATCGCCGAGCCGAACTTGCAGCTTGCGGGGCGCTGTCTGCGTCACCTGAAAGTTGTGAACGCACGCGTCGTCCTCCATCACAGTCGTCAATGCGAGCGGCACGACCGTTGCGGTTCCACCTTCAGTCATCGGGAAGACCAATGCCTCATCAGTGCGACCCTCGACTGACATCACCGGAAAACGGCTACCGCAGCCACACGGCGTATCGGCGATGGTGACTGCATCACCCAAGTCATAACGAATCAGCGGTTGAATGCGATTCGCCAGATTGGTCAATAGCACCGAGTGCGAGCGTGTTCCGGCAGGTACGGGCCGCCCATACTGGTCGATCGGTTCCAGAATGACCCAGTCGCTGTTCAAATGCAGGCGTCGGTACGGGCACTCCCATGCGATCGGCAGGAACTCCGATGAGCCGTACGAATTGCGCACGGGACAGCCGAAGGCGCGCTGCACCTGTGCTCGGACCGGGTTCGCCAGCGTCTCGCCACCTGTCCATACTTCACGTAGATGCAACTTCAGTCGGCCAGCCTGCTGTTCATCGGCCAGCATCTGCGCCGCAGTGGGATACGAGGCGAGCAGCGTCGGCCGGAAGTCGTTCAGTTGCGCCACCAGTTGCTCGAGTGGCTGCAGCAGCGAAAACCCTTTAAGCGATGCGGTCAACCACGGCATCGAGCGCCGCATGCGTTCGACAGTCGAGATGCCGGCAAAATGCCCGCCGGTCGCAGCGACCATCGCGTAGCGATCGCCGGCGATCAATTGGCGCGCCAGATCGGAGGCCGAACGTACTCCGCGAAAACGCTGCCATTCGAGCGCGTCATAGACTGCGATTGCATCAGGATCGTGAACAAAGTAACCCGGCTCACCGGTCGTCCCCGAACTGGTCCATACCGAATAGCGACCGAGCAACGCGCCGCCGCAACGGTCGGGCTGCGCCACGAACTCATCAACCGCACCGCGCGTCACTACTGGCTCCGACATCACGTCGTCGAAGTTCGCCATCAGTGACTGCTTGGTAACCGGCGGCAGATCAGTCAATCGCAAACGCGAGCTCGAACTCACTCGCAACTTGCGATACAACCGCGAGTAATAAGGAGAACACTCAAATGCGTGCGCGACCAGCCCAACCAGTCGCTGCTCGCATTGAAGCGCAAGCGCAGCGGGTGAGGAAAGCGAACCGGTCCACACGTCGAGCGCAGCCTTGCTCCAGCGCGCCGCGTCGTAAACAGCGGAAAGCGGCAGATCGAAAAGCGAAGGTGGAACTGCAGCCATCGCGAGATAAGGTGCAACCTGGAGCAAACCGTATTGTCGCGCCGCACGCGGCTGCGCCCATGCCCCAAATCGGGGACCTTCACCTCATTGCGGCGCAATATCTACCAGGCAGTCATAAAACGTCGGGGCGCGTCCGATGTCGGTCAATCGATCGCT
>DATLOA010000019.1:0-5531 GCA_035536515.1 Burkholderiaceae bacterium
CACCATCTGAATCGCAATCGCGGCATCGACCGCGCTGCCGCCCGCGCGCAGGATTTCGCGCCCGGCTTCCGTCGCAAGCGGGTTGGCCGACGCGGCCATGTATCTGCTTGCCGTGACGCTGTTCAGGCCGACTCGAAACGCTGACGACGTTTCGGGTTGCGATGGCCGGTCGCCCAGCGTCGTGCATGCAGCGAGCAACGTGACTGCCGCAAGGACGCAGCCGCGAAGATTAATTTTCATGCAGGTTCTCCTATTTCGGCGCAAGCCGGATCGCGCCATCAAGGCGGATCGTCTCGCCATTAAGCATCACGTTCTCGATAACGTGCTTAGCTAGCGCTGCGTATTCCTCGGGTTTGCCGAGCCGCGACGGAAAGGGTGGCTGCTTGCCTAACGCATCTTGCACGTCCTGCGGCATGCCGAGCAACATCGGCGTTGCAAAAAGCCCCGGTGCGATCGTCACGCAGCGAATGCCCTGGCGCGCGAGATCCCGAGCGATCGGTAGCGTCATGCCGACCACGCCGCCTTTGGATGCCGCGTACGCCGCTTGGCCAATCTGGCCATCGTAGGCAGCGACCGACGCCGTGTTGACCAACACGCCGCGCTCACCATCCGCGGTCGCATCGAGCTTCGACATAGCATCGGCTGCGACGCGGATCATGTTGAAGGTGCCAATCAGATTGATGCCGATCACTCGCGCAAAGTTCGGCAAGACGTGCGGGCCGTCCTTGCCAACGGTTTTCTCTCCGATCGCGATGCCCGCGCAGTTAATGAGCCCGCGCAAAGCGCCGAGTGATTGAGCGGCGTCGACGACGTCTTGAGCGTCCCGTTCGCTGGTCACGTCGCACCGAATAGAGCGCGCGTCCCCCAGCTGGTGCGCTAAAGATTCGCCTTTTTCCGCCTGCACGTCGGCGATCAGTACGCGACCGCCGTGGGCGGCGATCATCCTCGATACCGCTTCGCCTAGGCCGGAGGCGCCGCCAGTAACGATAAAGACGTTTTTGTTGATCTGCATGAATCCCTGGCCGAAGCGAGGGAGATTCTAGTTGCAGTTCGATTCCGCGCGGCTGCGGGCCGCGCGCTTTATCTAAACGTGCAGCGCGCGTACAGCCAGAGGGTGCCGTTGATGTCGCCGTCGCCGCTCGACTTGGTGCGTGCGCGCACCATCGGCAGCTGGCATTTTTCGGCTGAAAAACCTGCAGAGTTCAAAAACCCGCGCATTGATTCTGACGGAACGCCAACGTGAAACTTGGGCCGCGTGTAATGGCCAGTGCCGGTTGCGCGAGGTTCTTCAAGTTGAATTGCGGAGCCAATCCAGCTCGAGCTGGCTGAGCCGGAAAATGTCCGTGCAGTGGTGGCAGGCGCAGACAGGGCCGAGGCGCCACCGAGCGATCGCTGCGGAGAGGGCAGCGCACTTTCCGGTACTACATCGAGCCGCAATTGCGCTGCGCAAGGGAACGTTGCAGCAGCCAGAGCCAGCCCGAAGGTCGGTGCCAGCAGCGACTGCAGCAGCGGTGTACGGCGAGAGACCACTTACTCCCCTGGCTCGGTTGAATCAATGATCAACAAGCAGCAATCTGACTGTTTCGAGCGGCACTGACAAGTATCCGGTTGGATGACTTAATTAGTGAGCAAAAAAATGAGCAAATAGTGGGCCGGAGCAGTCAGGGATAACAACGGCGCTGAACGAATGAGGCGAGTGCCGTGTTCTCGTGTCAGGGGGACTGCGTAGCGTCGCCCGCGCCGAGGGCGCGCTGCATGATGACGACGTCAACCCACCGGTCGAACTTGCGGCCAACCGAAGTCATCACGCCCACGTACGAAAAACCACAGGCCCGATGCGCGCCGATTGACGCCGCGTTTTGCGAATCCCCGATGATTGCCAGCATCTGCCGCAGCCCTAGCGCCGTACATCGATCGATCACGCCATTGAGCAGCGCCTGGCCGATGCCAAGCCCAATCGCATCATGCGCGACGTAGACGGAATCCTCGACCGTGCTGCGATACGCCGCGCGCGGGCGAAACGCGCTGGCGTACGCGTACCCAGCAATACGTCCGTCGGTTTCAGCGATCAGATACGGAAATCCTGCCTGCACGATGCGCGCATGGCGCGAGCGCATTTCGGCCACGTCGGGCGGCTCGGTCTCGAAGGTGCCGAGACCGGTCGTCACGTGGTGCGCGTAGATCGCTTGAATCGCCGGCAAGTCGTCATCGACGGCCGCGTGAACGCGCATCACGATCGATGCGGTTACTTGGTCGGGACGACGACGGGTGCCGGTGCCGGCGCCGGCCGCCCGGGCGCGATCGCCGCCGGAGCAACCTGACTCGGCACGATAACGGGCGCAGCGTTTCCGCTAACCGGACGCCCGCCGTAGACACTTGCAATGATCGGAACGATCAACAGCGCAACGATGTTGATGATCTTGATCAGCGGGTTCACGGCCGGGCCAGCGGTGTCCTTGTACGGATCGCCGACCGTGTCGCCGGTAACCGCAGCCTTGTGCGCATCCGAACCCTTGCCTCCGTGATGGCCCTCTTCGATGTACTTCTTGGCGTTGTCCCACGCGCCGCCCCCGGTGGTCATCGAGATCGCGACAAAGAGTCCGGTGATAATCGTTCCCATTAGCACGCCACCAAGCGCGGCAGGGCCGAGCAGCAAGCCGACCAGGATTGGCACCAGCACCGGCAGCAGTGACGGAATCATCATCTCCTTGATCGCCGAGGTCGTCAGCATGTCAACTGCACGGCTGTAATCGGGCTTCGCGGTGCCTTCCATGATGCCCTTGATGTCGCGAAACTGACGGCGCACTTCTTCGACCACCGCGCCGGCAGCGCGTCCAACCGCTTCCATTGCCATCGCCCCAAACAAAAATGGAATCAGGCCGCCGATGAACAAACCGACGATAACGTTCGGATTCGACAGCTCGAACGTGATGTTCAACCCGGCTGCGGCGAGCCCTCCCGTGTAATCGGCGAACAGCACAAGCGCTGCGAGCGCCGCCGAGCCGATCGCATAGCCCTTGGTCACCGCTTTCGTCGTGTTGCCGACTGCATCGAGCGGATCGGTCACATCGCGGACTTCCTTCGGTAAGCCCGCCATTTCAGCGATGCCGCCGGCGTTGTCCGTGATCGGCCCATAAGCGTCGAGCGCGACGACGATGCCGGTCATCGATAGCATCGACGTGGCGGCGACCGCAATGCCATACAGGTCAGCGAGCCAGTATGAAGTCAAGATCGCGACGCAGATCGCAATCACCGGCCACGCGCACGACTTCATCGACACTGCGAGGCCGGCGATGATGTTGGTCGCATGTCCGGTGGTCGATGCTTGCGCGACATATTTAACCGGCTTGAACTGCGTGCCGGTGTAGTACTCGGTGATGTAAACAAGCGCCGCGGTCAATACCAGGCCCACCACTGCGCACAGGTACAGGCTCATCACGGTGACCTTGGACGACACCGCAGTCGCGATCACCGGGCCGAGAATCCATTGCGTTACGGGCCAGAACAGTACGAGTGAAATGGCGCCCGCCACCAGTAAACCGCGATACAGCGCATTCATGATCTTGCCGCCGGGCCGTGCCTTGACGAACATACAGCCGACGATCGACGCCAGGATTGAGACACCGGAGAGCACCAGCGGGTAAACGATGCCGGCATCACCCGCGCCTCTAAATACGAAGCCGCCTACCAACATCGTTGCGATCACCGTCACCGCAAATGTCTCGAACAGGTCCGCCGCCATGCCCGCGCAGTCGCCGACGTTGTCGCCGACGTTGTCGGCAATGACCGCGGGGTTGCGCGGATCGTCTTCCGGAATGCCGGCCTCGACCTTGCCGACCAGATCTGCGCCGACGTCAGCGCCTTTGGTAAATATGCCCCCACCCAAGCGCGCAAAGATGGATATCAGCGAAGCGCCAAAAGCAAACCCGATCATCGGATGCAACAGCTCGCGCACGTTCGCTGCCGCATGCGTTGAGCGCAATACCCAGTAGAAGCCTGCGACGCCGATCAGTCCTAGTCCGACTACCAGCAAGCCGGTAATGGCGCCGCCACGGAACGCCACGTTCAGCGCCGGATTCAGTCCGAGCGTCGCAGCCTGTGCGGTGCGCACGTTTGCGCGCACTGAAACATTCATGCCTACATAGCCCGCCGCACCGGACAGCACCGCACCGAGCACAAACCCGATCGCAGTCCAGATGCCCAACTGCGGCACGATCGCGATGATGACCGCGAGCACGACGCCGACGATTGCAATCGTCCGATACTGGCGATTCAAATACGCCTGCGCGCCTTGTTGTATCGCGGCCGCGATCTCCTGCATTCGAGCGTTGCCCGCAGGCTGCTTCAGAATCCACGAAATGGACCACACGCCGAACACCACGGCAGCGAAGCCGCAGACGAGCGCGAGTGCCAATCCAGACATGCTTTTCTCCTTGTCGAAACTAGTTAGTTCAAATCTTTAAGTCACGAAGACAGCGCGTTAAATACGCGCTGTTTGATCTGGTCAACGCTTCCGACTCCGGAAATACGCCGGTACTTCGGTGCGTCCGACTGGCCGCCGGCAGCAAGGCCGGAGTAGTAACCGACCAGCGCGCTGGTTTGATCGCGATATACGCCGAGCCGCTTACGCACTGTTTCTTCCTGGTCATCGTCGCGCTGAATCAGCGCCTCGCCGGTCAGATCGTCCTTGCCCTCTAACTTCGGCGGATTGAACTTCACGTGATAAACGCGCCCGCTCGGGGCGTGCACCCGGCGCCCGCTCATTCGCTCGATAATGTCCTTGTGCGGAACGTCGATCTCGAGCACGTAGTCGAGCTTGACGCTGGCATCCTTCATCGCCTCAGCCTGCGGGATCGTGCGTGGAAAGCCGTCGAACAGGTAACCGCTCGCCGTGTCGGGCGCACGCAGGCGCTCCTTTACCAGACCGATGATGGTGTCGTCGGATACCAGCGCGCCCGAGTCCATCACTTTCTTGGCAGCTAGGCCCAGTGGAGTGCCCGCGACGATCGCGGCGCGCAACATGTCTCCAGTTGATATCTGCGGAATTTTGTAACGCTCCTTGATGAAAGACGCTTGCGTGCCTTTGCCCGCGCCCGGTGGCCCGAGCAGTATGAGTCGCATCTCCGTCCCCGGCTTCTTATCTTGTAGTTACAAGCGACTGCCGCGGTCCACTGGCAGCGCGCGAGTTTACCCAAATGAGCTTACGCAAAGAAAAGGGCCGGCAAGCCGGCCCTTTTTGAACCGCGATGTTCTACTCGTTGCTGCCGATGGTGACCGACTCCCTGTTCAAAGCGTTGTCGGGCCTGTGCACGACGGTCACGTTGCTGCGCATCGCCCAGGGAATCATTTGCCGGTGCAGCGGTACATGGTGCACCTGCGCGTTATGCTCGGCAATCGCCTGTCGGATAACCTCGCGTCGCTTCTCCGGATTAGGCTCGACCGCCGCGCTGTCAATCAGCGCGTCGAGCTTCGGATTGACGTAGCGGCCGTAGTTGAACGAGCCGTTGCCGGTTTTATCGTCTTTGGAGCGG
>DATLOA010000020.1:0-7590 GCA_035536515.1 Burkholderiaceae bacterium
ATGCCGCCTTGCTTGCCCTCAACCAGAAACAGCACCTTGTCCTTGACCTTTGCGGTCGCGGTCACGCGCACCACGACCTCGTGCACGGCATCGATGACCGCCGAATTGCTGACCTCCAGCTGGATATCGACCGACGGCGCCTCAGCTTCCAGAAAAATTCGCGGGGCATGCGGCATTTCTAGCGATGCATCTTTCAGATAAACGCGCTGCAGCTGAAATACCGGGCCTTGATCAGCGCCAGTCGCGCCGGCCGTGTCCACGGCAGGAGAAATATCTGTCATTGGGTTCCTTGTTACGCGGCGAGCAGTTCTGTGAGCTTGCCTTTACGGTCGAGCGCCGACAGATCGTCGAAGCCGCCAACATGTGTGTCGCCGATAAAAATCTGCGGCACCGTACGACGGCCCGTTCGAGTTGTCATTTCGTCGCGCCGAGCCGGCTCCAGATCGATTCTCACCTTTTCGATCTCGCCGACTCCCCGCGCCTTCAACAGCGCCTCAGCGCGCTGGCAAAACGGGCACGTCCCGGTGCTGTACATCAGAATTCGCGCTGTCATTCGATCTCCATCACGTCCTGATCGGCAACCCCGCCTCGCGCCATGCTGCGAGACCGCCCGCCAGAACGAAAACTTCGTTGAATCCGCTTGACCGCAACTGCGCCGCGACGCCGCTGGCTTGCCGGCCGTTGGCGCAAACAACGATCACAGGTTTGTCTTTCTTCAATGCGCCGGCACCGTCCTTAACCTTACTTGCTGGCAAGTTGCGTGCGTTAGGTAATGAGCCTTTAGCAAACTCCTCTGGAGGACGAATATCGACGATGGTCGCGTTCTTGCCGTTGATCAACTGCGTCACCTGCAACGTCGACAGCGCCGGGCCGGCGATGCGGCTGCGAACCATCGGCCATAACAGCATCGAGCCGCTGAAAAACGCGATCGATATCAGGAAAATGTTTTCAATCAGGAACTGCACGGAAGATGGAGCAAGCAACGACGAAGGGCGCGAATTATAGAATAGGACGATGTCCAAGCCTTTCAAACCGCACTTCAAATTAGTCCTGCTGCGTCATGGCGAAAGCCAATGGAACCTCGAGAATCGCTTTACTGGGTGGACCGACGTCGATCTGACTGAAAATGGGCGGCGCGAGGCGAAGGCAGCGGGCGAGTTGTTGCGACACGAAGGTTTCACCTTCGACATCGCCTATACATCGGTACTAAGGCGCGCGATTCGTACGCTATGGATAGCGCTCGACGCGCTCGACCTGATGTGGCTGCCCGTGGTGCACAGCTGGCGCCTGAACGAGCGCCACTATGGAGCGCTGCAGGGGCTCAACAAGGCGGAAACCGCAGCCCAGTATGGCGAAGAACAAGTGCTGAAATGGCGTCGAGCCTATGCAGTTGCGCCCGATCCGTTGCCGCCTTTGGATCCGAGGCGGAATGTCAACGATCCGCGCTACAAACACGTGGACGCGAAAGACATGCCGGCAACTGAGAGTCTGCAAAATACCGTCGCGCGCGTAATCCCTTTCTGGAACGACTCGATAGCGCCTGCGATCTTGCGCGAGCGGCGCGTCCTGGTCACCGCTCATGGCAACTCGCTGCGCGCGCTGATCAAGCATCTGGATCATCTTTCCGACGATGCAATCGTCGCGCTCAACGTACCGACCGCGCGTCCACTGGTTTACGAGCTCGATTCGGAACTCAAGCCCGTGCGCCATTACTACCTCGGCGACGCCGCCGAGATTGAGCGCGCAGTTCAGGGGGTGGCAGCGCAAGGATTGGCGAAGGATCGTTAACGTTGATTCGTTGCGGCGCGCTAGCGTTGGCAGGGCTGTCGTTCTTGGGCGGCGGCACCGAAGTGCCCGACGACGTGGCGATGTACCTGCGCCAGCCCCGCTGCGACCGACACGCCAGCGCTTTTGCGCCACCAATTTGACAAGGAACGTATCGAAGTCGAGCGCTGTCCGAGTATGGGTTAGGCCGTTGGCACGACGGTTGCATTAGTTGCCGCGGGCCTATACTTTGAAGTAGGTTTGCAAGGGCGGCCATTTGCTTCGCTCTAGCAGTTTGCAGCGCGTTAGTGTCTAGTGACGAAGTACCCGTCGAACGTTGACTTGGGGGTGGCATGGCTGGCAGGGCTCGTAGTTTCGGACTCATAGGAGCCGGCGCAATTGCCGGTGTACTGGTCAGCTTGGGCATTTCTGCCTATGCCTTCCGCGATACGCGCGGACCGATTCCCTTAGAAGAAATTCGCGCGTTCACTGACGTGTTCGGCGCAGTAAAGGCCAACTACGTTGAGCCGGTAGACGACAAGAAGCTGATGCACGAGGCGATCTCGGGCATGCTGGCCGGGCTTGATCCGCATTCGGCATACCTAGACTCCGATGCGTTCAAAGACATGCAGAGCGATATCCAGGGCGAGTTTGGTGGCCTTGGGATCGAGGTAGGTGCCGAAGAAGGCATCATCAAGGTAATTGCGCCGATCGACGACACGCCCGCGGCGCGTGCTGGTATCAAAGCAGGCGATCTGATCATCAAGATAGACGACAAAGTCACGCGCGGGCTGACCCTGCCCGAGGCGGTCAAGCTGATGCGCGGTAAGCCGCGCACGCCGATTACGCTGATCGTCGCGCGCAAGGGCGAGGATAAGCCGCTCGAATTCAAGCTGGTGCGCGACGTGATTCGCGTGCAGTCGGTGAAATCGAAGATGATCGAGCCCGGTTACGGCTTCATCCGCGTTTCGCAATTCAAGGAAAAAACCGTCGACGATCTGGTGCGCCACGTCAACGATTTGTACAAGCAAGGACCGCTTAAGGGGCTGGTGCTCGACATTCGCAACGATCCGGGTGGCCTGTTGCACGCAGCAGTCGGAGTTTCGGCGGCCTTCCTGCCAGCCAAGGCGCTGGTCGTTTCCACCGATGGCCGTACCGACGATGCGCGGCGTAAGTTTGTCGCTGCGCCCGAAGATTATTTGCGCGGCCGCGGCGAAGATATTTTGACGAAGCTGGCGCCGCAGGCCAAGTCAGTGCCGCTGATCGTGCTGGTTAACGGCGCTTCGGCGTCGGCTTCAGAAATCGTCGCAGGCGCTTTACAGGACCATAAGCGCGCCGTAGTGCTCGGCACGCAGACATTCGGCAAAGGCTCGGTGCAGACGATCATTCCGCTGCGCGTCGACGGCGATAGCCCTGCCGCAATCAAGCTCACCACTGCGCGCTATTACACGCCGAAAGGCCGGTCGATTCAGGCAAAGGGGATCGTTCCGGACTTCATCGTTGAAGACACTCCCGAAGGCAACTTTGCCGGATTTAACGTGCGAGAAGCCGATCTGGTCCGGCACCTCGAAAGCGCCAAGGTCGAAGACGCGACCCGTGCCGCAACGGTACCCGGTGCATCCGCGCCACGCGGCTCCGCGACTCCTGCTGCCGGCCCGGCCGTCAAGCCGATCGACGGCAAGTCAGTATCACCGAAGCGCTACGACTGGGGCGCTCCGGAGGACTATCAGCTGCTGCAGGCAATCAATCATCTGAAGGGCAAGCCGGTCGAGATTGCCAAGCCGAAACCCGATAGCGTTGCGACAGCACCCGCGCGCTAGATAGCGAGCGTATAAAAACGGGCCGCACTGCGGCCCGTTTCTTTTGGCGCCTTTTTCTGTTGATATGACCGACAACGAACTGCTGCGCTACTCGCGCCACATTTTGCTGAACGAGATCGGCATCGAAGGCCAGGAAAAGATACGCGCAGCACGCGTATTGATCATCGGCGCAGGGGGCTTGGGTTCGCCGGCTGCGTTCTACCTTGCGTCGGCGGGCGTCGGCGCCATTGGGCTGGTCGATGGCGACACCGTCGATCTGACCAACCTGCAGCGCCAAATTCTGCACACAACCGATCGTGTCGGGATACCGAAAGCGCATTCCGGCCAAGCTGCTCTGCGCGCGATCAATCCGGACGTGGAAGTGAGTCCGATCGCGCAGCGCGTCGACGCCGATGCGCTTGACAAGCTGGTGCGACGCGCGACGATCGTTCTCGATTGCTCGGACAACTTCGCAACGCGCCATGCAATCAATCGCGCTTGCGTCAAGCATCGCAAGCCGCTGGTCTCCGGGGCCGCGATCCGATTCGATGGACAAATTGCAGTGTTCGATCTTCGTGCGGACGAGTCGCCGTGCTACGCGTGCCTGTTTCCTGCCGCTGGTGGAGAAGATGCGGCTGAAGACGAGTTGTGCTCGACGATGGGCGTGTTCGCGCCGCTGACGGGCATTATCGGAACAATGCAGGCGGCCGAAGCGCTAAAGCTTGCCGCCGGCATTGAGGGTACTCTGCACGGCCGCTTGATGATGCTCGATGCATTGACGATGCAATGGCACTCGGTGCGCGTGACGCGCGATCCGGGGTGCCAAGTGTGCGCCGATCGCTCACGCACTCAGCCGACTAGCACCGGTATCTGAGCCTCGAGCCCTTCGCCGGGCACCTTGCGAAACCCGCTCTTCGCAAATCGGTGCCAGCGGCCGAGAACGAAGGCAAGTACCAGCGCGGCACGCGCGCCGGCGTCAAACGATTCGGGCAGTTCCTTATCGCCGACCGCAACCTTGAAGCTCTGCTTAATTGACGACTCGATGCGCTCGAACAGCTGATTCATGCGCTCCTGCAGGCGCTCGTTCTCGTTGACCAGCGCGTCCCCGATCAGCACCCGCGTCATTCCGCGATTGGTCTGCGCAAACTCGACCAGCATGCTAACCATCGCGCGCACTTGCTTTAGGCCGGAGGACTCTTCGGTGCTGATCTTGTTGATTAGGCCAAAGATGGTGGTCTCGATGAACTCAATCAGGCCCTCGAACATTTGGGCCTTGCTCGCAAAGTGACGATACAAAGCTGCTTCGGACACATCGAGTCGCGCAGCTAGCGCAGCGGTGGTGACCTTTTCACCTTTTGGATCCTCGAGCATGGTGGCAAGCATCTGCAGAATTTGCAGCTTGCGGGCCCCGGGTTTACGCGACCCTTGCGCAGGGATGTCCATGACGACACGTCGCCTGAGATTGAACAGTCCGAAGTGAGAACAACCCGACCGGCCGGCGGCCGACGTGAAGGCATACTATCTTAGAAAGCCGCACGCGCGAACACTTTCGCGCTCGGCTAAAGGGTGGAAGTGGGCCGCTTTTGCGGCCCGGATGACAGGTTAAAACTCGCGTCTAGCGAAAATTGCAGAAGCAGTAAGAGATGCCCGAAAGCGGATTTTCGCGCTCACCGAATAGCAGTTCCAGGTCGCGCTTGACCAAGCCGCCTTCGCGCCCCAGAACGCCATCAAGTCCGAGGCCGCTCTTCACCGCGGCCGTGATGCGGCCGAAGAACAACGCCAGATACCGATTGATTCCGCGCGGCTCGGGCTCGACGTAATCGAGCCGGTACGACTCGCCCAGGTTGGCACGGCGGGCAGCGCTTTTTATCGCGACATCGATTCCGCCCAGGCTATCGACCAGACCCCGCTCTTTCGCCTGTGCGCCGGTCCATACCCGGCCTTGCGCCACCTCGTTGATCTTTTCGGGAGTCGAGTTGCGCCGCTCAGCCACCAGACCAATAAATTCGCGATAGTTCGAGTTGACCACCTGCTCGAGCGACTGCACCAACCGCTTGTCGACCGGCCGCCGCAGGTCGGTAGCACCGGCCAGCCACGTCGTCGACACACCGTCGACGTTCACGCCGAGCTTTTCCATCGTCCCCTCAAAAGTCGGCAGCAGTCCGAACACGCCGATCGATCCGGTGATCGTGGCCGGGTCAGCGACGACCTCGTCGGCCCCCATCGCGATCCAGTACCCGCCCGATGCCGCGACATCGCCCATGGAAGCGACGACGGGCTTGCCCGCTTTGCGCGTCAGATCGAGCTGCTCACGGATGATCTCGGAAGCCTGCACTAGCCCGCCGGGCGAATCGATGCGCAACACCACCGCTTTGATGCTGTCATCCTGCCGCGCACGCTGGATCAGCTCAACCATCGTGCGCGCCCCGACGCGCCCTTGCTGCGCGTCACCGGTAGTGATCTCGCCTTGCGCGACGATGATGCCGACTGCATCGCCTCCAAGCGGTTGCCGGTTGCGGCGTGCATACGAGTACAGCGACACTTGCCGGAATGTTTCGCTGTCATCGCTGCTGCGCGGCGCTCCACCCTGCAGCAGCTGCCCGCGAAACTGGTCGCGCGTCTTCAGGCCGTCGACCAGCTTTTCATTCAGCGCCAACCTTGCAATGTCGCCTTCGGCAGTTGCCAGCCGTTGCGGCAGATCCGCGATCACAGAGCTGACCGTTCCCGGCTTCAACTTGCGGACACGCTCGACGTCACCAGTCCAGGTAGACCACAGTCCGTTGAGCAGCAGCGAATCCGCTTCCTTCGCTTCCGGCGTCGCTGAAGTGCGGGTGAACGGCTCCGAAAAACTTTTGTAGCGCCCGGCCTGGAACGCGTTCACCTTGACGCCGAGCTTGTCGAGCAATGTCTTGTAATAACCGCGCGTAGCTTCGAGTCCGCGCACGCCAAGCACGCCGGCAGGGTGCAGGTACACCTCGTTCGCGTGCGCCGCCAGGTAATACTGGCCTTGGCCGTAGTTCTCGCCCCACGCATAGACCGGCTTGCCGCTCGCCTTGAAGCGGTCAAGCGCGGCACCGACCTCGCGCAGCGTGGCGATGCCTGCCCCACGCATCTCGTCCAGCACGAGCACGGCACGCGTGATCTGCGGATCCTTCGTAGCACCATCGATCGCCGCCAGCACGTCACGTACGCGCGTTTCAAAGCGTTGCTCGCCAAGCGCCTCCGCCACCGCAGCTTCGCGCGGCCCGATCGTGTATTCCTCGACGAGATCGCCCTGCAGGTTAACCACCAGCGCGGTGTCGGGCCCGATCGCTGCCGGTCCATCGCTAGCGAACCACGCCACCAGTATCACCGCGACGATCGCGAACAACAGCACATTGAATATCAGCTGCCGCGTGAAATTAAGAAAGCTCCATAGACCACCGAAGAAGCGACGAAAGAAGCCCGGACGAGCGGTTGTCATAACGATTCCAGACAAAGCACAGAAATGGGACGCGGAGCTTACCGCGCACTCGTGCGTGGCGATCGAAAAAGGCATTTCCTCTGCCTTTGTGCTGCGCGCGTACGCGCAGCCGCTCCGAAGGGAGCGCGCCTAACTAATCACTGCGAGTGCACGTGCGACCGCAGGTCGCGTACACGAGCAGTGTCAGTGACTCTTGATCATTGTGCCGACACCCTGATCGGTCAGGATTTCAAGCAGCAAGCAGTGATCGACTCTGCCGTCGATGATGTGCACAGAATTAACCCCGCTCTTGGCGGCTTCGAGCGCGGACGAGATCTTTGGCAACATGCCGCCGGAGATCGTGCCGTCAGCGAAGAGATCGTCGATCTGCCGCGCCGAAAGTCCGGTCAATAGCCGGCCGCTCTTGTCGAGCACGCCCGGGGTATTGGTCAACATCACCAGCTTCTCGGCCTTCAGAATTTCAGCGATCTTGCCGGCTACGACGTCGGCGTTGATGTTGTAGGTCAAATCGTCGCTGCCGAAGCCGATCGGCGAAATCACCGGAATGAATGCATCGTCCTGCAG
>DATLOA010000021.1:0-8197 GCA_035536515.1 Burkholderiaceae bacterium
GAAGAGATCGTGCCGCCGGGCGCGACCGCGACCAGTCATCTGCGCGCGCTGACCGAAGCCGGCGCGTTGTATCGCTTTCCATCGGGTGTGCCGCCTGCAGTGCGCGCGCAGATCGAGAAAGAGCTCGCGCTGGTGGCCGAGCTGAAATACGAAGCGTTCTTTCTGACGATCGAGGACGTAGTGCGCTTTGCGCGCTCGCAAAACATTTTGTGCCAGGGCCGCGGCTCAGCCGCCAACTCGGTGGTGTGTTACTGCCTGCGCATCACCGAGGTTGATCCGCGCCGCTGCAACGTTCTGTTCGAGCGCTTCATCAGTCGCGAGCGCAACGAGCCGCCGGATATCGATGTCGACTTCGAGCATCAGCGGCGCGAAGAAGTCATTCAATACATCTACAACAAGTACGGACGCGATCGCGCGGCACTCGCCGCCACCGTCATCTGTTATCGCTCGCGCAGCGTGCTGCGTGATGTCGGCAAGGCGCTCGGGTTCGATCCGCAGCGCATTGACCAAGTCGCAAAAAACCATCAGTGGTGGGATAGCGGCCAGCGCCACGCCAAAGGAATGGGCGAAGCGGGCTTCGATCCGGAAAGTTTCGCCGTTCAACAGTGGCTTGCGATCGCCAATGAGCTGCGCGGCTTCCCGCGGCATCTATCGCAGCACGTCGGCGGCTTTGTTATTGCGCGCGCCAAGCTGTCGCGCTTGGTGCCGATCGAGAACGCGGCGATGGAAGCTCGCTGCGTCATTCAATGGGACAAGGACGATCTTGAGTCGCTCGGCCTGCTGAAGGTCGATGTACTGGCGCTCGGCATGCTGTCGGCTACGCGCCGGGCGCTCGAATTCATTGCGCAGAAACTCGGCCGGCCGTTTGAAATGGGCGATATCGAGGATGACGACACGCCAACGTACGACATGATCTGCGAGGCTGACACGATCGGCACGTTCCAGATCGAATCGCGTGCGCAGATGACGATGCTGCCGCGCTTGAAGCCGCGCTGCTATTACGACCTGGTGGTCGAAGTGGCGATCGTGCGGCCTGGACCCATTCAGGGTGGCATGGTGCATCCGTATCTGCGCCGGCGCGATAAGAAAGAGCCGGTTGATTATCCGAACAAGGCGATCGAGTCGGTGCTCGAACGAACGCTTGGCGTTCCGATCTTTCAGGAGCAGGTGATGCAGCTTGCGATCGTTGCTGCCGATTACACACCGGGCGAAGCCGATCAGCTGCGTCGCTCGATGGCAGCGTGGAAGCGCAAAGGCGGGCTCGGGCCGCACAAAGAGCGTTTGATATCGCGCATGACGGCGAAGGGATACGAACTCGAATACGCCGAGCGCATCTTCAAACAGATCGAAGGATTCGGCGAATACGGATTTCCGGAAAGTCATGCGGCAAGCTTTGCATTGCTGGCGTATGTGTCGTGCTGGATCAAGCGCCATCATCCCGATGCGTTCCTCGCCGGACTGCTGAACAGCCAGCCGATGGGTTTTTATGCGCCCGCGCAGCTGGTGCAGGACGCGCGTCGGCACGACGTCGAAGTGCGCGCCGTCGACGTGACGATCAGCCAGGTCGAATCGACACTCGAGCCGCCGGAAATCGAATCAAACACGGGTGCAAGAACGCAGGCAGTGCGACTGGGACTGAATCGCATCAGCGGACTGAAGGAAACTTCGATCAAGCGCATCGTCGAGGCCCGCAACGAACGCGCCTTCGATAACGTCGAAGATCTGGCGATGCAGGCGCAGTTGAATTCACTCGAGCTTGAAACGCTGGCCGCCAGCGGGGCGTTGGCCACGCTAGCCGGCCACCGACATCAGGCGGGCTGGGAAGCGCTCGGCGTCGAGACGCGGCGTACGCAGATGCTGAAGCCGGCGCGTTTTCCGGAGCCGCGAATCGAGCTGGCGCCACCGAGCGAAGGCGCGGACATCGTTGCCGATTACGAGCGGCTCGGCTTGACGCTTGGCCGTCATCCGCTGGCTCTGCTGCGACCACGGCTGGCGAAAATGAAAATGAGAACTTCAATCGAGCTGCAAACCACTCCGAGCGGACGAACCGCACGTGCATGCGGCATCGTCACACATCGGCAGCGGCCGCAGACCGCCAAAGGCTCGGTGTTCGTGACGATCGAAGACGAAACAGGGCCGGTCAATATCATTTTCTGGAACGATATTTTTGAGCGCGAGCGCAAGGTGGTGGTGGGCTCGACGTTGCTCGGCGTGCACGGAGTCTGGCAATCCGAAGCCGGCGTCATGCATCTGCTGGCCAAGCACGCCACCGATTATTCGCGCTTACTCGGGCGGCTTGCGACTTCGTCGCGCGACTTTCACTAAAACTTCACTAATACAATCGTCGCCGCCTAAGTCCAATCAGGAGCCCGCGTGCGCGCACGTTATGCCGGCTTTGCCATCTTGCTGGTCTTCATCGCGCTGCTCGCGGTGTTGCTCTGGTACCGGCAAGCCAGCCTGCCGGTGCACGAAGGAACGTTCCTGGTGCCGGGCCTGCAGCAGCCGGTACGCATCGATCGCGATGCCTATGGCATTCCGAACATCGTCGCTGCCAACGAACGCGATGCAAACTTCGCGCTCGGTTACACGCATGCGCAAGACCGGCTATGGCAGATGGAGATGAATCGCCGCATTGCCGCCGGTCGTCTGGCAGAAGTGCTCGGCGAACCTGCGCTCGACACCGACAAGTTTCTGCGCACGATCGGCATCGCACGCACTGCGCAAAGCATTTACGAGAATCTGGACGCTGAGCATCGTGACTTGCTCGATGCCTATGCCGCCGGTGTGAACGCGTATCTGAGCAAACGCGGCGGACCCTTGCCGCCGGAATTCTTTCTGACACGCGCACCGAAGCCTGAGCCATGGACGCCGGCCGATTCGATCGGCTGGTCGCTGATGATGGCGTGGGATCTAGCGCGCTACTCGTACTCACGCGAGCTGCGGCGCCTGCAACTGGCGCAGCGATTCTCGGTTGCCGAGATCAACGATTTCTATCCGCCATATCCGGGTGATGCTGCGCCAGCGACAGCGGATTACGCAGAGCTGTATCGATTGCTCGGGTTGAAGTCGGCTTCCGTAACCGCGATGGTTGCGCCAACTTTCGGCCTCGGTGACGGCGAAGGACTCGGCTCGAACAATTGGGTCGTATCGGGTCGGCGCACCGTCAGCGGCAAGCCAATGATGGCTAATGACCCGCATCTTGGACTGACTACGCCTTCGGTGTGGTATTTCGCCGGCCTGCAGGCGCCGGGCTTAAAGGTAATGGGCGCAACGCTGCCCGGCGTTCCAGGCGTCGTTCTCGGCCGCACCGATCGCGTTGCATGGGCTTTCACCAACACCGGTGTCGATCAGCAGGATCTTTATCTTGAGCGCATCAATCCTGAGCAACCAGGCGAATATCAAACTCCGGAGGGCTGGGCGCCGTTTGCATCGCGCGTCGAGCGTGTTCGCGTCAAGGGCGGCGACGACGTCGAGCTGACGATCCGTGAGACGCGGCACGGCCCGGTGATCAGCGGCCTTGCGAGCGTCGAGAAGGGAATGGGTCAGCCGAAATCCGGGCAACCGCAGTTTGTGCTGGCCATGCGCTGGTCCGCACTCGAGCCGAGCGACACGACGACCGCTGCGATTCGCGCGTTGAACAAGGCGCGCAATATCGATCAGGCCGAGCAGGCGCTCGAAAAATTTCAGATCGTCACGCAATCGGCGCTGATCGCCGACCTCGACGGCAAGATTGGAATGATCGTTACTGGCCGCATCCCGATGCGCGATCGCACGCACGATCTGCTGGGCCTGGTGCCGGCCCCCGGTTGGGAGGCGCGCTATGACTGGCGCGGGTACCTCCCGACCGAGCAGGCGCCACGCTCGCGCGACCCCGCTGGCGGAATGCTCGTCACCGCGAATCACAAGGTCGTGCCTTCGACCTATGCGCATCATTTGACGTACGAATGGTTCCTGCCGTATCGAGCGCAGCGTGCCGAGCAATTGCTGCAGGCACGCGGCAAGCACGATGTAAGCACTTTCAAAGCGATCCAGGCCGACGTCACATCGCTCGCGGCACGCGATATCTTCGCGGTGCTGAAAGATGCGCAGCCGCAAACCGAAGCCGGGCGCGATGCGATCGCGCGACTCGGCGCGTGGGACTTTCAGATGAAGCGCGACGCTCCTGAGCCGCTCATCTACCACGCCTGGATGCGCGAGCTGAAGCATCGGATCTTTGCCGATGACCTGGGACCGCTGACCGATGACTATGTGGATCAGGCCGAGCTGACGGCGACGCTACTGCATGTGTTGTCCGGCCGTGCCCAGGCGCGCGACTGGTGCGATGACAGATCGACCGGAGAGCGCTTCGAAACGTGCCTCTCTCTGGCAAGCGGCGCGCTCGATGCTGCGGTTACGCAGCTGACAAAGGTATCCGGGCGCGACGTGGCAGGGTTGCGATGGGGCGACGCTCATCGCGCGACGGCAGAGCACCGGCCGATGTCGAATGTGCCCGGGCTGCGACGCCTGTTTGACTTGAGCACCGCCGTGCCGGGGGATACCCACACGATCAACGTTGGTGCGCTGTCGCATCGCGCCGAGGCGCCGTATTCGACGCGGCACACTGCGACCCTGCGCGCTATCTACGACCTGTCGGCGCTCGAATCGAACTCGGTATGGATGGGGTCGAGCGGCCAGGCGGGCAATCCATTTTCGGATTCTTATGCATCGATGCAGTCGCTATGGCGCGACGTGCAATACCTGTCGATGCGTCCGCCGCCGCCGCGTGAGGCGGTTACGTTAGAGCTGAAGCCAATGCGCTAGCCGGCGCTAGCCCTCGTTCCGAACTGTCGCGCGTTACGGAGCGGGTTAACCCGCTGCTCGCGGTGTTTGACGCTGCCGGCCTGAAGTGGGCATCATGATCGGCCTTAGCGCACCCACCTATGAAGGAGAACGTCGATGCGCCTAGCCGTCGCCGCATTTGCTGCAGCAATCCTTGTCGCACACACTGTCGATGCCAAGACCTTGCGATGGGCCAGTCAGGGGGACATCCTGACCATGGATCCGCACGCACAGAACGAGGGGCTCAATAACACCGCCAACTCGTATATCTACGAGCCGCTTGTCACCTATAACGAAAAATTTGAAGTAGTGCCTGCACTGTCGACCGACTGGAAGCAGGAAACACCGCTGATCTGGCGCTTTAACCTGCGGCAGGGCGTCAAGTTTCACGATGGTTCGCCATTGACCGCGTCCGATGTCGTGTTCTCAATCGATCGCGCGATGCAGCCGACGTCGAATTTTCGCCAGTACACCGTCGGGGTCCAGCGCGCACACGCGGTCGATGACAACACGGTGATCATCTATACGACAGTGCCCAATCCGGTGCTGCTGCGTCAGCTGACGGAGCTTCGGATCGTCAACAAGGCGTGGGCCGAGAAGAACAAGGTCGTTGCGCCGCAGAACTTTGTGCAGAAGGAAGAAACTTACGCTGCGCGCAATGCCAACGGCACCGGCCCGTTCATGTTGAAGTCGCGGGAAGTCGACATCAAGACCGTGTTCGTTGTTAATCCGAACTGGTGGGGAGCGAAGACCAAGAAGGGCAATGTCACGGAGGTCGTCTACACGCCGATCAAATCCGACTCGACGCGCACCGCGGCTTTGCTGTCTGGCGAGATTGATTTTCTGCTTGATCCCGTGCCGCAGGACATTGCACGTCTGAAGCAGACACCTGCGATCAAGGTAATCGAAGGCGCGGAAAACCGCACGATTTTCATCGGCATGGATCAGTTCCGCGACGAGCTGCAATACAGCGACGTCAAAGGCAAGAATCCGTTCAAGGATGTGCGCGTGCGTCAGGCGCTGTATCACGCGATCGACATCGAGGCAATAAAGAAGGCCGTCATGCGCGGCTCGTCGGACCCGACGGGATCGATTATCCAGCGCGCCGTGCTGGGCTGGACCCCGGCGTCGCACGAGCGCTTACCGTACGACGAAAAGAAAGCGAAGGAGCTTTTGACCGCCGCCGGCTATCCGAACGGCTTCGCTGTCACGCTCGATTGCCCAAACAACCGCTATATCAATGACGAAGAGATCTGCAAGGCACTCGTCTCGATGTGGGCCAAGCTCGGCATGAAGGTGTCGTTGAACGCGATGCCCCGCGCGACCTACTTTCCGAAGATCCAGAAGTACGACACTTCACTTTATTTGCTCGGCTGGGGCGTGCCGACGTTCGACGCGCTGTACTCACTGCAATCGTTGCCGATGACGGTCGGCAAAGGGGGCGACGGCAACTTCAATCTTGGCCGCGTCAGCAGTGCCGAGTTCGACAAGCTGGTCGAAGGGATCAAGGGCGAGGTCGACGTCAAGAAACGCAACCAGATGATCGCCGACGCGCTGCTGCTGCATAACAAGCAGGTGATGCACATCCCGTTGCACAATCAGGTCATTCCATGGGCGATGCGCAAGAATGTCAACGTCGTGCATCGCGCGGATAACAGACTAGAGGTGCAGTGGGTCAAGATCGACTGAGGTGATTGGGACATCGCCACGGGCCGGACACTGAACGATGTCCGGCTCTTTTTTTGCCTGCTCTAATATCGGTTAATGGCCGCTTTTATCGTCCGCCGACTGCTGCAGGCGATTCTCGTCATGCTGGTCGTGGCGCTGATTGCCTTCCTGCTGTTCCAGTATGTTGGCGACCCGGTGTCGCAGATGCTCGGCCAGGATGCGACGCCCGAAGATCGCACCCGGCTGCGCGGCGATCTAGGCCTTGATCAACCGTTCTACGTGCAATTTGGCCACTTCATCGGCAACGCCATGCAGGGCGACTTCGGCATCAGCTTGCGCCAGGGTCGCGCCGTTTCAACCTTGATCAAGGAACGCCTGCCGGCGACGCTCGAGCTTGCATTTGCGGCGGCGGTGATCGCCATCGTGGTGGGTATTCCAATGGGCGTTTACACAGCGCTAAGGCGCGATTCGTGGTTCTCGCACTTCCTGCTTGCGGTGTCACTGGTGGGAATATCTTTGCCGACGTTTCTTATTGGCATTTTGCTGATTCTGGTCTTCGCGGTGATGCTGGGCTGGCTGCCCTCCTATGGCCGCGGAGATACCGTGCAGCTTGGTTGGTGGAGCACCGGCTTGCTGACAACGACCGGCTGGAAACATTTGATCCTGCCGGCAATCACGTTGTGTCTGTTCCAGCTCACACTGATCATGCGGCTGGTGCGTTCCGAGATGATGGAAGTGCTGCGCACGGACTACATCAAGTTTGCGCGCGCTCGGGGTTTGACCGATCGCGCCGTGCACTTCGGCCACGCGTTGAAGAACACGCTGGTGCCGGTCATCACGATTACCGGATTGCAGCTCGGCGGGATCATTGCGTTTGCGATCGTTACCGAAACGGTTTTTCAATGGCCCGGCATGGGGTTGCTGTTTATTCAGTCGGTGCAGTTTGCCGACATACCGGTAATGGCGGCGTATTTGTGCCTGATCGCATTGGTGTTCGTGCTGATCAATCTGATCGTCGATTTGCTGTACTTTGCCGTTGATCCGAGACTGCGCATCGATCGCGCTGCCGCCGCACACTGATGGGTACTTATCTAGGACTTGCTCTGCGAGGCCCGCTGGCTGCCATTTTTCCGCATCACGAAGGACTGACCGCGCTGCGGCGCGATCTGCACGCGAATCCGGAGATCGGTTTCGAAGAGCATCGCACGGCAGCGTTGGTTGCTGACCAAATGCGTCACCTTGATGTCGAAGTGCATACCGGAGTCGGCAAGACAGGCGTCGTCGGCGTGATTCGCGGCGTGAAGAATTCATCGGGTCGCTCGATCGCGCTGCGTGCCGATATGGACGCATTGCCGATGACCGAGGAAAACGAGTTTGCACACTGCTCGACCAAGCCGGGCCTGATGCACGGGTGTGGCCATGATGGCCACACAACGATACTGGTCGGCGCCGCGCAGTATCTGGCACGCACGCGAAAGTTCGACGGGACGGTGTATCTAATCTTCCAGCCTGGCGAGGAAGGCTTTGCAGGTGCCAAGGCAATGATCAACGATGGACTGTTCGAGCGCTTCCCCGCCGAAGAGGTCTACGCGATGCACAACTGGCCACCGCTGCCGGCCGGCCAGATTGGATTGAACTCTGGACCCATGATGTCGTCGGCGGATCGGGTCGAGATCACGATCTGCGGCAAAGGCGGGCATGGCGCGCATCC
>DATLOA010000022.1:0-6768 GCA_035536515.1 Burkholderiaceae bacterium
GCCAATCAGGTTTGAATCCTCATTAGGCAGCACGCCGATCCACAGCTTGCCGAGGATCGGACACAGATGATGCGAGCACGCGCTGCGGATCGTGATCGGCCCGATGATCATCAGCTCATTCAGCTGCTCAACGTTCGGAAACTCCGTCATGTGCGGCTTAGGTGTGTAGCGCCCACGAAAAACTTCGCCGAGATACATACGGGCGATGCGGCGCGCGGTGCCGCGCGTGTTGTGGTCACCTTCGGTGTCGATCACAAGACTCTGCAGCACTGCAAGTACCTTTTGCTCGACTTCATCCTGTAACTGCGGCAGTTCACCTGGCGCGACATGTTCGGCGATGCTGTCGTTGGCATGGAACCGTTGGCCCGCAGCGCGCAGCCGCGCGCGGATCTTCTCTGAAACCGGTGCGTTCATCGAAGCAAGTAAGGGAGGTTATTGTGTCGCGCTAAGGTGGCGCCGACTATATAGGAAGGCGTGTTTCAGAAATATTCGGGAGCCTTCATGTTCGAAACGACGATTGCAGGCAGTCTTCCCAAGCCCTTTTGGCTCGCGGAGACCGGCAAGCTTTGGCCGCAATGGAAAGCGCACGGCGCTGAACTTGAAGCAGCTAAGCGCGACGCGACTGTGCTGGTGCTGAAGGAACAGGAGGACGCCGGCCTCGACATCGTGACCGACGGCGAACAATCGCGGCAACACTTCGTGCATGGTTTTCTCGAAACGGTCGCAGGCATCGACTTCGATCACAAGGTAAAGATGGGCATCCGCGACAACCGCTACGAAGCGATGGTGCCGCAGGTGACCGGCGCGCTGACGCTGCGCTCGCGCGTGCACCGCACCGAAGCGACCCTTGCGCGCGCGCATACGAAAAAGAAATTGAAAATCACGCTGCCGGGGCCCCTGACGATCGTCGACACCGTGGCTGACCGCTATTACGGCGACCGCCGCTCGATGGCAATGGCGTTTGCGGATCTGCTGAACCAGGAGGCGCGTGCACTACAAGCCGACGGCGTCGATGTGATTCAGTTCGACGAGCCGGCGTTCAACGTCTATCCGAATGAAGTCAACGATTGGGGCATAGCGACGCTCGAGCGCGCGGCCGCTGGACTGACGTGCACAACAGCCGTTCACATCTGCTACGGCTACGGCATTCAGGCCAACATCGACTGGAAGCGCAGCCTCGGTGACAGCTGGCGGCAATACGAGCAAATCTTTCCGGCGCTGGCAAAGAGCTCGATCAAACAGGTCTCGCTTGAATGCGCCAATTCGCATGTGCCCATGGAATTAATGAGCTTGCTGGTCAACAAGGACGTGCTGGTCGGCGTTATCGACGTTGCGTCGGATGCGGTGGAGACGCCGGAGCAAGTCGCTGATGTGATCGGCAAAGCGCTCCAGTTCGTGCCGCGGCAACGTCTGTTGCCGTGTACGAATTGCGGCATGGCGCCAATGAGTCGCGAGGTTGCGTTGCGAAAGCTAAAGGCGCTAACGCAGGGCGCAGCTTTGGCGCGAACCCGTCACGGCTAAAAAAAACGGTCGCGGTTAGGCACCGCGCTTGCTTGGAGTCCAGCATAACTTTGAGTTAGGAGAGAACATGCGAAAAATTGTTGTAGTAGCAGCAACTGCCGTCCTGGCAACAGTCTCGTTAAGTTCGTGCGAGACGACGACGATGACAGATGGCCAGCGTCGCACTGCGACCGGCGCCGGGGTCGGAGCGGCCGCGGGCGCCGCAATCGGCGCAATGGGCAATGACAGCAACCGCGGTCGCGGCGCCGCGGCCGGTGCAGCCATCGGCGCAGCAGCCGGCGCACTCGGTGGCTATATCTGGAACCGGCGCATGGAGAGCCAGCAGAAGCAGATCGAGCAGCAGACCGCAGGTACCGGCGTCGAAGTCACACGCACAGCGGATAACCAACTGCGCATCAACATTCCATCTGATATTTCGTTTGACGTTGGTCAGGCGGCGATCCGTCCGAACTTCCGGCCGGTGCTCGATAACTTCGCGCAATCGCTGCAGCAAAACCCGAGCTCGACCGTCACGATCGTCGGCCATACGGACGCGACCGGATCGGCATCGACCAACGAACCGCTATCGCTGCAGCGCGCCGATGCGACACGCGACTATTTGGTTTCGCGCGGTATTGCTTCGAATCGGTTTCAGATCGATGGCCGTGGCTCGCGCGAGCCGGTGGCCAGCAATGACACCGAAGCAGGGCGCGCGCGCAACCGCAGAGTCGAGATATTCCTTGGCGACCGCGACGCTTAACCTTTTCGGGTAGTCCCAGACGAGCGTGGCAACTTATTTGCTGCGCTCGTCTACCTCACGCGCACGCATCTTGGCGGCGATGTAGTCGGCGTGTGTCACGTGCAGCAACTCGGCGATACGGCGCAACACATGGTTCTCATGCGCCGCTAGCTCGGCATCTGCGTACGCGACGCGCCACATCAACTCGATAACGTACTGCTTCTGCCGCTGGTCGAAGCGGCGATTTATCAGTGAAGTGAATTGATAGTAATCGCTGGCGGTGCGTACTTCTTCTTCCGCCAGTTTGAATATCGTAAGCGCTTCCTCTTTGGTAAGCCCGAATTTCTCACGCACCGCACGCTGCACCGCGTCCCGTTCGCCGTCCGAAATGCCGGCGTCACTACGCACCACTTCGACCAGCAACGCCGCCGTCGCAACCTCGATGCTATGACGCTCTGCTATTGGCGCCCCTTGCGCGCCAATGTTGCGATCAAAAAAATCCTGAATCGACTTCAACACCGCCGCGCACCTCCGTCGTTCAACTGTGCTGTGTTCGGGCGCGCACGAGACATCGCTGATACCGCTCGTCAACGCGGCGCGCGAACCACTCGGTGGTGAGCTTGCGCGTGATCTTGGGGCTCTTCAGCGTGATGGCGGGCAACATCGCCCGCGGCACCGGGCGAGCGTTGCCCTGATCGGCGCGCGCAAACACCCTCTGATAAAGCGCAGTGCGCTCAAATGCAGCTTCAGTGCCGCGCTCGAGATCGCGATGGATTGCGGCTGCGGTCATGTCAAATTGTTTGGCGAGCGCGAGCGCGGCGAGTTCGGTGCTGCCGGTGGGTTTGTCTGCGACAGCTCCGGGCGGCAATAAATCACCGTCGAGCACCAGCGGAACTCCCGAAGCAATGCTCAACGCGTTTTGAAATGCAGCGTTGCGGCTGGCGTAGCGGCCGGCATTGAAATCGGCGAAGCGATACAGCGGCTGCGGATACGGAGCGTCGTAGCCAAGTAGGTGCGCGATGCCAAAGTACATGCCTCCGCGCCGCGTGAACACTTCATGCCGGATCGAATGTGCAAGTGGATACGGATACCGGGCGGATGAAACCTGCGCTTCGGCGAACGCAATGCTCACCTGCATCGGCCCGCCGGTGCGAACCGGATTGCGGCTGGCTAGAAACGTCTTGCCCAGCGGCACCATGCCGATAAAGTCTTCGAAGATTTCACTCAGTTGCTTCTCGGTCGTTACTGCGTCGATGCGATCGCTGTAACTTTTGCCATTCGACGACTGCAGCTGCAGCGCTGCGTGCACTGCGAACTTCGGCACGCTGGCGCGTTCGGCTTGCCGATCAATCTCCTGCCACGCAATCTTCGCAAGCCCCGGCACTGGCGGATCCGCGCGGAACGTCGATTCCTGCTCTGTCACGGCGAGTACTGCGCAAATGTTCTCGGGCGTTGCAGCGAGGCCCTGGGTAGCAAACGCTGCGTAGATATCAGTAGACCAACCCGCACGATCGGCCAGGTTCTGAGGCAGCAGGCGCACGATAAGCGCGCGCGCGTCGGGCGCGCTCAATCCGGGACGGCCGGCGTCCCCATCCGACGTCGCGCAGCCAGCGAAGGCCACGCAACACGCCATGCCCAGAAACCAACGCCACACCTGTCTCACCATTTTCACACCGCTATTCCCAGAGGGATAACGCCACAAACGCGAGAGCGCGCACAGCTCGGTGGAAGGACCTTAGCATCGGCGCGCCGCCGGCCGATAGTTGTGATCCTACGCAACGACGCTGTTCGACTACGGGCGCCCGGCGCGGCGACAAATGCCCAGTCGCTCACCCACAGCGCGGATCCCGTGGGGGCGCACGTACTGAAACCGAATGAAAATCATTCCAGGGGCTGCGGGACGAAGACGGAAAATGCTTCGCTAGTGAAGAAACCGTACGACGCACCGAATTGAAGTCGGTGCGCTCGACCATCAAACGTCGATGTTGCCGGCCGCGAGCGCGTTGGATTCGATGAACAAACGGCGTGGTTCTACTTCGTCGCCCATTAGCGTCGTGAATATCTGATCGGCGCCAATTGCATCGTCGATTTGTACCTTGAGCATGCGGCGCACCGCGGGGTCCATCGTCGTTTCCCATAGCTGCGAAGGATTCATTTCGCCCAAGCCTTTGTAGCGCTGACGCGTCACGCCACCTTCGGCTTCGCGCATCAACCAATCGACGGCTTCGGCGAAGCTCGTTACGGACGCCTGCTTCTCCCTTTCACCCGCACCGCGCACGATGCGAGCGCCAGCGCCGATCATTCTTTTGAACGTGCGCGCTGCCGCTGCTAACGTGGCGTAGTCGGCGCCATGAACGAAGTCGGCATCGATCGCGCTGAGCTTTACATTGCCGTGATGGCGGCGCTCGATGCGCAGCCGGTGCTTGTCGGTAATCGAATCGTGTTGCGCGTATACGTGCACGGTCGAGTTGCCGAGGGCCTCTGTCAGGCGCAGGGCGGCCGCCTCGGCGCTGGAAGCATCGTCCAAGTCGAGCTCGGTTCCCGCCAGCAGCGATTGAAGCGCAGGACGATCCATCACTCTTGCAAGGCGATCGATAACGGCATTGGCGACCAGGTACTGCCGCGCCAGCGCTTCGAGCGCTTCGCCCTGAATCGGCGCCACTCCTTCGGCTGGAACGAGCTTCGCCTCTTTCAGCGCCAGCGTGACGATGTACTGCGCGAGCTCGTGGTCGTCCTTGATATAGCGCTCGTCCTTGCCGTGTTTGATACGGTACAGCGGCGGCTGCGCGATGTAGATGTGACCGTGCTCGACCAGCAGTGGCATCTGCCGATAGAACAGCGTCAGCAGCAGCGTGCGGATATGGGCGCCATCAACGTCGGCGTCGGTCATGATGATGATGCGGTGATAGCGTAGCTTGTCGAGATTGAAACCGTCAGGTGTGTCCGGCGCGCCGATACCCGTGCCGAGCGCCGTGATCAACGTCGCGATCTGCTCGGAGGAGATCAGTTTGTCAAAGCGCGCCTTTTCAACGTTCAGCACTTTGCCGCGCAGCGGCAGCACCGCCTGAAACTTGCGATCGCGGCCCTGCTTGGCAGAGCCTCCCGCCGAATCTCCTTCGACAATGTAGAGCTCTGACTTTGCGGGATCGCGCTCCTGGCAATCGGCCAGTTTTCCAGGCAGCCCGACGCCGTCGAGCACGCCCTTTCGCCGTGTCATCTCGCGCGCCTTGCGTGCCGCTTCTCTGGCACGCGCTGCGTCGACGATCTTGCTGCAAATGATCTTGGCATCAGCCGGACGCTCGAGCAGATAGCTTTCGAGTGCACGTCCAACGGCGTCCTCAACGGCGGGCCGCACCTCGGACGACACCAATTTGTCCTTCGTCTGCGAGCTGAATTTCGGCTCGGGCACCTTAACCGACAACACGCACGCAAGCCCTTCGCGCATATCGTCACCGGTGGTTTCGACCTTTGCTTTCTTGTCGAACTCGTGGCTCTTGATGTAATTGTTCAGCACGCGCGTCATTGCCGCGCGTAGCCCGGTGATGTGCGTGCCGCCGTCGCGCTGCGGAATGTTGTTGGTGAAAGCGAGCAGGCTCTCGTTGTAGCCGTCGTTCCACTGCATCGCGACTTCCACGCCCACCTGCGTCCCGCCAGCGCTCGATTCGGTGCTGACGTAGAACACGTTCGGGTGCAATACCGTTTTCGCTTTGTTGATGTACTGAACGAATCCTTTGACGCCCCCTGAAAATGCAAAATCTTCTTCCTTGGCGTTGCGCTGATCGATCAGCTTGATGTGAACGCCATTGTTCAGGAACGAGAGCTCGCGCAGCCGCTTCGACAACACGTCGTAGTGAAAGTCGATGTTGGTAAAAATTTGTTCATCGGGCAGAAAGTGGACTTCGGTGCCGCGCCGGTCCGTGGGACCTGTGATCTTCATCGGCGAGGCTTCAACCATCCCCAATTCCGACGGCATCGTCTGCACGATGCGGTCCTGCACATCGCCGCGCCGGAAGTCGAGGTGGTGCATCTGGCCGCTGCGCCTGATCGTTAATCGCAGCCATTCGGAAAGCGCGTTGACGCACGACACGCCGACGCCGTGCAGCCCACCGGAGACTTTGTAGCTGTTCTGGTTGAACTTACCGCCGGCGTGCAGCTCGGTCAGAGCAATTTCGGCCGCGGACCGCTTAGGTTCGTGCTTGTCGTCGAATTTGATGCCGGTCGGAATCCCGCGTCCATTGTCGACCACCGAAATCGAGTTGTCGGTGTGAATCGTGACGATGATGTCGTCGCAAAAGCCGGCGAGCGCCTCGTCGACCGAGTTGTCGACGACTTCGAACACCATGTGATGTAGCCCGGTGCCGTCGTGCGTGTCCCCGATGTACATGCCTGGACGCTTGCGCACCGCCTCCAGTCCTTCGAGGATCTGGATGCTGCTGACGCCATAGTCCGCGCGCCCGTCGGGCTGCGGCTGGTTCATCTGTGGCTGATCTGGAACAGCTGACATCGGGCGCGCTATATCCTCATCGGCA
>DATLOA010000023.1:0-10457 GCA_035536515.1 Burkholderiaceae bacterium
GAGCGCACAAATGAGTGCCGCCAGCGCATACCACTGAAATGCATATCCACGGTGCTTGTCGACTCCGCTCGCCGGTTGCGGCCATTCGCGGCGCAGGCTATCGGCTACATCGCTGGCCGCGGACTGGCGCACAACAAAGCGAGCAACACTGCGCTTCGCTGCCTTTTCATAGGCGTCATAGTCTAGGTTCTGCCATACGCCAGGCACTTCAAGCCGCTGCGCACCGCCGAGTTCGAGCAGCATCGACGGCCGAGGCACCGCCAACCCCTCGACGGTCACTTGGCCTGTCGGCGGCGGCGGAAGCGCGTCCGGGCCTGCAGCAGCGCCGCGCGGTTTCCAACCTCGCTCAATCAGCACTAAGGGCAAGCCATCACCGATGAACAGCGGCGTGATGACTTGATACCCCGTTACACCGTTCACGATCCGGTTGTCGAGCAAGACGGTGCCAGTTGGATCGAATGAGCCTGTAACGCGGACCTTGCGCGGAAGACGTGCTGCCACGCTCTCAATCGACGAGCGCGACACTATGTCGAATGGTGCCTCGCGCTCGGCCGCCTCAGCCTGCGCCTGCAGATTCACTTTCGCATCGCCGCGGCGGGTTTGCCAATTGCCTAACGAAATTGCTACGACCACGCCGATCGCCGCTGCGATCCACGCGAAGATCAACTTCGAACGCGGCATCTAGGTGGATGCAATAATTTCGGGCAAATGCGAATCGTTATCGTCATCGCCTTAATCGGCATTCTGTTTTCGCTTGGGTCAGCATTGTTTTATCTGATGCGCGACAAAGGCACAACCAATCGCACCGTAAATGCTCTCACCATCCGCGTCGGAATTTCGATCGCGCTTTTCCTGTTTATCCTCTTTAGTTACTGGATGGGCTGGATAGCGCCGCGCAGCTATTAAGCATCGCGGCGCACCGGCACCCCGGCGAAGCTATAGCCAGTAAACGACGATGTACAAGCCAATCCAGACCACGTCGACGAAGTGCCAATACCAGGCTGCCCCTTCAAAAGCGAAGTGTTGATCCGGTTTGAAATGACCACGCATCAAGCGCAGCAAAACCACCGACAGCATCAACGCTCCAAGGAACACATGGAAACCGTGGAATCCGGTCAGCATAAAAAAAGTCGAGCCGAAAATCCCTGACGTCAGCCGCAGGTTCAAGTCGCGATATGCATGGCCGTACTCAAATATCTGCACGCCAAGGAAGGTCACACCGAGCACGATCGTGATCGCGAGCCAAAGGATCGCCCGGCTGCGGTGATTTGCACGCAGCGCATGGTGTGCAATCGTCAGCGTCACGCCTGACGACAGAAGCAGTGCCGTATTGATCGTCGGCAGCCAAAATGGTCCGAGCCGCGTAAATGGGTCCACGATTCCCGCCGGTCCCGAATGCGGCCACGTCGGAAGGAAGTCGGGCCACAGAAGTTTGTGATCGAAGTCACCCAACAGCGGCAGACTGATCACTCGGGCGTAAAACAGCGCGCCAAAAAACGACGCAAAAAACATCACTTCCGAAAAAATGAACCAGCTCATTCCCCAACGGAACGAGACGTCAACCTTGCGGTTGTAATCGCCGTGCTCGGACTCGTGCGACACCGTTGAGAACCAGCCGATCAGCATATAAACCAGCGTGGCCAGACCAATCGCCAGCGCAAACCAGCCAAACGAATTGTGGTTGACAACCATCGCGGCGCCGAACATCGTAAAAATCATCGCCACGCCGCCAACCGCGGGCCACTGCGACGGTGCAGGCACGTAGTAGAGCGGGCGCTGCGCCGACGCGTGGGCGTGCGTAGCGCTGTGCGGTTCAGCCATCGTTTCGTTCCTTAATCAGCTACGACTAAATTGACAACAACAATCAGCAAGGCAACGAAAGCTGCGGCCGCCAATAGCCCGGCGACAATGACGTGTACCGGGTTGAGCTGCGCTGCATCTCTTTCGTAATCCGCTTTGCGGCGGACGCCGAAAAACGACCACAAAACGGCGCGTACGGTCTGTGCAAACCCTGCCCGCCGCTTGGCCGGGTCCGCGCCGTCGGGCTCTGGCTCCATAAATCGTCGCTCATTGCACAGCGGCGACCGCGCCCGCGACTTCAAAGAATGTGTACGACAAAGTAATAGTTCTTACATCCGCCGGCAGCTTTGGATCAATGAAGAACAGAACCGGAAACTGGCGTGTCTCGCCGGCAGCCAGAATTTGCTGCTGAAAGCAAAAGCACTCGAGCTTTTGTATGTACTGGGCCGCATGCATCGGCGCGTAACTGGGAATGGCTTGTCCTGCCATCGGCCGATTGGCAAGGTTGACCAGATCGTATTGAACCTGTACCAGCTGACCCGGATACGCCTCTAAGAAATTTTGATGAGGCTTGAACCGCCAAGCGCCCTGCTTGTTTGCGTCGAATTCCACGATAACAGTGCGAGTGCGATCCACCTGGGTATTGCGTACAGCGTCTTCAGCTTCCGCACTGCGTGATATCAGGACATTGATGCCAGTAACTTCACAGATTTTCCGATAAAGGGGTATCAGCGCCCACCCAAAACCGAACATCAGCACCGAGACGACCAAGAGCTTGCGCAAAGTCGTTCGGTTCCCATTCCGAAGATGAGGCTTAGCGACTTTCATGTCAGACAGCGGTCAGCAACCAGTACTTTGCGATGACCCCGCAAAAAAACGCGAGTGCAATCGAAAACAGGATCAGTGCGGTTCGCTTGTTGGTCCAAGAAACCGACCGCCTTCCTGCAACTTGATTTGTCATTTCACGACCGGCGGCGTTTCAAATGTGTGAAATGGCGGTGGGGACGGCAACGTCCATTCGAGCCCGCCGTCAACCGAATGCCAGGGATCGGCGGCCGCCTTCGGCCCTCCCTTGATGCACTTGATGATGACGTACAAGAACAGAATCTGTGCCAGACCGAAACCGAACGCGCTGATCGTCCCGATCGCATGAAAGTCGGCAAACTGCATCGGATAGTCCGCGTAGCGACGCGGCATGCCGGCGAGCCCCAGAAAGTGCATCGGGAAGAACGTCAGGTTGAAGAAGATCATCGACAGCCAGAAGTGCCACTTGCCGAGCTTTTCGTCGTACATGTGGCCGGTCCACTTCGGCAGCCAGTAATACGCGCCCGCAAACAGCGAGAACAGGGACCCGGCTACCAACACATAGTGAAAGTGCGCAACGACGTAGTAGGTGTCGTGAACAGGAATGTCGATCGGCGCCACTGCAAGTATCAGCCCGGTAAACCCGCCCATCGTGAACACAAAGATGAAACCGATTGCGAACAGCATTGGCGTTTCAAACGAAAGCGAGCCGCGATACATGGTCGCAATCCAGTTAAATACCTTCACGCCGGTGGGCACTGCAATCAGCATCGTTGCGTACATGAAGAAGAGCTGTCCGGTAACCGGCATACCAGTCGCGAACATATGGTGCGCCCACACCATGAACGACAGTATCGCTATCGATGCGGTGGCGTAGACCATCGACGCATACCCGAACAACGGCTTGCGCGCGAATACAGGAATGACCTGCGAGATGATCCCGAATCCCGGCAAGATCATGATGTAAACCTCGGGGTGACCGAAGAACCAAAAAATATGCTGGAACATCACCGGATCGCCGCCGCCGGCTGCGTTAAAGAAGCTCGTGCCAAAGTGACGGTCAGTCAGCGTCATCGTGATCGCGCCCGCGAGCACCGGCATGACCGCAATCAGCAAATAAGCAGTGATCAGCCAGGTCCATACGAACATCGGCATCTTCATCAACGTCATTCCCGGCGCGCGCATGTTCAGAATCGTCGTGATGATGTTGATGGAGCCCATGATTGAGCTGGCGCCCATGATGTGCAGTGCAAAAATGGCCAGGTCCATGCCCGGCCCCATCTGCACCGTTAGCGGCGGATACAGTGTCCAGCCCGCCGCAGTCGCGCCTCCCGGAGCGAAAAACGACGCGACTAGCAGCAATGCCGCGGGAGGCAACAACCAGAAACTGAAGTTGTTCATGCGCGCAAAAGCCATGTCGGGCGCACCGACCATCAAGGGCACCTGCCAGTTTGCGAAGCCGACGAACGCCGGCATGATGGCCCCGAACACCATGATGAGGCCGTGCATCGTCGTCAGCTGATTGAAAAATTCTGGCTTCCAGAACTGCAATCCCGGCTGAAACAACTCAAGGCGCAGACCAAGTGCCAAGATGCCGCCGAAGAGAAACATCGTGAACGAAAACCACAGATACATCGTGCCGATGTCCTTGTGGTTGGTCGCATAGAGCCAGCGGCGCCAGCCATAGGGCATGTGATCATGGCCCGCATCACCGTGGTCATTTGCATGGTCAGCGACGTGCTCTGTCGCGCCGGGAGTCATTACAGGGGGAACGGCGCTCATCGAATTTCCTGAGGTCTGATGCTGTTTTTCATTTGCGCGCGGCCCGGAACTCGGTCGGCTGCACAGTGCCGCCCTTATTGCCGAACGAGCTCTTGACATGCGTCGCAACCGCGCTCAGCTCGACATCGGACAACGCTTTCCATGCTGGCATCGCATTGCGCCCGTTCAACAAGATTTGCATCAGCTCGGGTGTGTTTGCAACGACCTTGCTGCCGGCCAGTGATGGAAACGCCGGCGGCGCACCCAGGCCCGTTGGCTGATGACAAACCTGACAATTCGCTTGGTAAACCTTTTCACCGCGCGCAACAAGATCGGTCTGCGTCCACACTTTAGTCGGATCGTCAGCGAGCGCGGCCATTGATTGTTTCCGGCTGGCTACCCACTTTGTATAGTCCTCGGCAGAAACCACTTGCACGGCAATCGGCATGAACGCGTGATCCTTTCCGCATAGTTCATAGCATCTACCGTAATACGTTCCAATCTGCTCAGCGCGAAACCACGCGTCGCGCGTGAAGCCGGGAATTGCATCCTGCTTGACACCGAGTGCGGGGACACCCCACGAATGAATGACATCGTTGGCGGTGGTGATAACGCGCACTTTTCGATTGACCGGTACCACCAAAGGTTCGGTCACCTCACTCAGATAGTTCGCAGTCTTCGCTTCGTCGCCTTCGATCTGCGCGCGTGGAGTTGCTAGCCGCGACAGGAAGCCGATGCCTTCGCCTTCACCGCGGATGTAGTCGTAGCCCCACTGCCACTGATAGCCCGTTGCCTTGACGGTCAGATCGGCGTTGCTCGTATCTTTCATCGCTACCACGGTGCGCGTGGCCGGCAGCGCCATTAAGATAATGATGATGAACGGAATCACGGTCCAAACGATCTCGACCGTGGTGTTCTCGTGCCAGTTCGCCGCTACTGCGCCTTTCGATTTTCGGTGCTTCCAGATTGAATAGAACATCACGCCGAAGACGAGTACAAAAATGGCGCCGCAGATGATCAGCATGAAGTCATGCAGCGCGTAAATATCTTCCGCCAGCTTGCTAGCAGGCGGTGGCAGGTTGTAGCGGCTCTGGATGGCTGCGTGGGCATTACCCACTAGCAAGTGCGCCGCGGCCGCAGCCAGCCACACGTTACGAATCACTGCCCGGCCAAATTTCATCGCAGGTTTGTCGCCATTTTGTCTACTGCATCCACGCATCACAATGCTTCAGCACGCGCCTGCATCAGTGCGCTGCTAATCTCGCGTCCAAGAAGCCAACGCCGCTGATCAAGTAGATAGCGGCCAAGCTCGAGCCGCATGGCAGGCGTGTGTAGGAACACACGTACGCGTTGGCCCCACCCGCCACGCATCTCGACCTGCACATGCGAAACACGGGGGTCAAATTCCCACCGATGCGTGTGCGCGCCTTCGACCTGCTCGACCGATAAAATCCGCGGCGAGATCGCAATGCGCTCGAAATCCGCTGCGTGATGTCCGTAACAAAAAAACGCAGCGCCAACAGCAATCAGCTCTATGCCAACGAAAGGAAGCACCATCCACAATCCGAAAGCGGCAAAGCCCACACCGAATACGAACGAAACGGCAACCAACGATCCAAAGACGATAGCCAGCTGCCGCGGTCCCGCCGAGCAATTTCGCTTGATCAACCAGGTGTTCGCTTGGGCAGTTGCGACGGACATTGGCGGCGGATTATAGACAGACCACTCCTCCGGTACGTGAGCCCTCCCGCTCGCACGTGCGCTATTTTAAGAGCCCAACAGCCGACCGCCTGCGCCTCTGCTGCTATTTCGGAGGGATGCGCAGATTCTGCC
Source organism: Burkholderiaceae bacterium (assembly GCA_035536515.1). Lineage (GTDB taxonomy): Bacteria > Pseudomonadota > Gammaproteobacteria > Burkholderiales > Burkholderiaceae_F > JACCZX01. The sequence goes on from DATLOA010000023.1 coordinate 6,199, forward strand.
CCGGATAGATTTTGTCCGGATGCGTCAGCATCGGCTTGTTCGCCTCAAAAATCTTCTGATACGCATTTGCGTCGCCATATTGTTCCTTGGCAATCTTGGACAGCGTGTCACCCTTGACCACCGTGTAGTACTTCGACTCGGGCTGCGATAGATCGACCGTCATGTTGTCGTCGACCGCGGCGATGCCATGTACGTTGCCGGCCGAAAGAATGATTTTTTCCTTGGTGGCCTGATCTTTGGCGATGCCATACACCTTCGCCGTTGCGCTCGCACCGTCGTACGTCACTGTAAGACCCGTAGCGGTCAACCCCATCGAATTAATGTAGTTCTCGATTGCGGTCGCTGCTTCGCGATTGGCGGCTGCGATCTCGGCTGGGTCGGCCGTTGCTTCGCTCTGCGCTGCTTGTGCTTTCTTGCCGAACAATTTCTCTCCGGCATCCTTGAAAAACGAGATCAGTGACATTGAATACTCCGGTGGTTGATTGTGACTTCTAGACTTCTACTTGGCGCGGCCGATTCCCGATTGGATTGCGGCTCGCCAACTGCGCGCGCAGCGTCTCAAGCGTAATTGCGGTCACGCCTCTCGGCGCACTGGGCGCCGGCTTCCACGCATGACCGTAGGCCACTTCGAAGGTTAGACGAATTCTGCCGTCGTCCCCGCGCTGCGCATCCAGCGCACTCAGCACTTGCCGCGCCTGCCGGCCCGACGGCAGCCATTGCGCTCGATCTTCGCGCGGATTTCCGCCCAGCACGCGCACTTCTTGCAGCAATTGCTGCGGCGACGAATAGGTCAGCGTGATGACTTCGGCGTCCATCACCGGCGTTGCAAAGCCACTCGCAACCATCATGTCGCCGAAGTCGTGCATATCAACGAACGGCATCGCGCGAAAATTTGGCAACGCTACGGCCGCCGCCGCGCGCAGCTCTTTTAGCGTATCGGGGCCGAAGCAGCTGAACATCAGCAAGCCATCGGTTTTCAACACCCGCTTCCATTCTGGGAACACGGTATGCGGTTCGGGATGCCAATGCAGCATTAGATTTGAAAACACGAGATCAGCGCTTTGGTCGGCGAACGGCAGTCGGCCCGCGTCGCCCGCAACGCGATGCGACACGCTGCCACGCAGCCAGTTAACCGCCCTTTCGCGCATTCCATCCGTCGCAGCTGCTTTCAACATGCGCTCCGAAATGTCGAGCCCGACCCAATCGGCGCGTGGATACTGAACTTGCAAAAGCGCGCGCGTTTCCGCCGCGCCGCAACCGACATCCAGAATGCATTGCGGAGCAAGGCGAATATATTGAAGCCGTTCAACCAGCCGCCGCCCGATTTCTCGAGGCAGCGTGGCGCTTTGGCCGAAACGCGCTGCGCGCGCATCGAACTGCCGCCGCACGGTGGCGACGCGCGCCGGAATGCGTGGCGGCGCGACCATGGTCGGCGTCAGTTCGGAGGTTCCAGGGCCCAAAGGCATTAACCCAGTATATGGAGAGCCATGCAGCTATGCTCGACCGCCATGTTTCGCTCCCTGGCGTACAGGTTCTCTCTTCGCTGCGTCGTGTGCGAGCTGCAAGCTGGCGCACCTTCAACGTCGATCTGCACTGAGTGCGATAGCGATTTCTTCGCCGCGGGCGCTGCGCGGTGCGAGCGCTGCGCTCTCCGCCTGCCAGAAGGCAAATCCGGCGCGCCGCGCATCTGTGGGCGCTGCCTGGCGGATGCGCCGCATTTCGATGCAACGACCACGCTAGCAGACTACGCATCGCCGGTCGACGGCATGGTGATAGCGCTGAAGTTCACCGCTCGATTGGACCTGGCGCGCTTTTTCGGACGGCTGCTGGTTAGCCGATTCGAAGCGATGCCGCAGTTTGTGAGCGAGAGCGTGGTTATCCCGGTTCCGCTTGCCTTCGAGCGTTTGCGTCAGCGCGGCTTCAATCAGGCGCATCAGATAGCACGTGCCTTCGCGACCGCTGCCGGCCGCCCGCTTATCGTCGATCGGTTGCTTCGCGTACGCCACACGCCCCCGCAACAATCTCTGGCGCTTAAAGAGCGGCGGCGCAACGTTCGCGACGCGTTTGCATCCGATGAAAGTTTCGGGGGCCAACACATTTTTGTCGTCGACGACGTGATGACGACTGGCAGCACGCTCGACGAAGTCGCGCGGGTGTTGAAAAAAGCCGGCGCGGTGCGTGTCCATAACCTGATCGTCGCGCGCACTCCCTAAATGTTTCATATCGTCCTGGTCGAGCCGGAAATCCCGCCCAATACCGGCAACGTGATACGGCTTGCGGCCAACACCGGCGCCCAATTGCACCTCGTCTCGCCCCTCGGTTTCGATCTCGATGACAAGCAACTGCGGCGCGCCGGGCTCGACTATCACGAATTCGCGGCGGTGAAAGTGCACGCAAGCTTTGATGCGCTCATTGCAAGCGAGAAGCCGCCCCCAGAGCGCACGTTTGCGCTGACGACGCGTGCGGCGCGCCTGATCGGTGATGTCGAGTTAAAACCGAACGACTGGTTTGTGTTCGGCAACGAGACCGCGGGTTTGTCGGACACGATGCGTCAGCGGTTTCAAACTGGTCAGACAATCCGCCTGCCTATGTGCGCCGGCAACCGCAGCCTGAATCTGTCGAATGCGGTGGCTGTTGTGATATTCGAGGCGTGGCGCCAAGCAAACTACGCCGGCGGAAGCTGACGTGGCGTTATCCGCGTGACACATCGCCGAAGGGTTGCGCAGGAGCGATATAAGCGCTTAAGCGCGCGAGCAGTCGCGCTGGAGTGCACTCGACCAGCAGCAGATCGTGATGCTCGCTCCTGATCAGCAATTCACCTGCCGCGTGCTCTAAAAACTGCAGTAACGCGTCGAAATAGCCTTCGACGTTCAGTAGTCCGACCGGCTTGGCTTGCAGGCGCAGTTGTAGCCACGTCAACATTTCAAACATTTCTTCGAGCGTGCCAAAGCCACCCGGCAGCACGATAAAAGCATCGCTGCGCAGCGCCATAGTCTGCTTTCGCGTGTGCATCGAGTCGACGACAATCAGTTCGGTCAGTCGCTGGTGCGCGACTTCAGGCTGCATCAAGTGTTCCGGGATCACGCCAACCACGCGGCCACCGTGCGCCAGTGCTTCGTCTGCCAGCGCACCCATCAGTCCTACGTGGCCGCCGCCGTAGACAAGCTCGATGTTGCTTTGAGCCAGCAAGCGTGCGGTGTCGCGCGCGGCGATCACATATTTTTCGCGCCGTCCCGGCAGCGAGCCGCAGAACACGCAAACCGCACGCGGTGTCATTTCACTTCGACCTTTGGCTCGCGCGCCAGCAGCGCATACAGCGCTTCGGCCGGCGTTAGCGCACCGTCGAGCACCGCGCACACTGCCTCGGTAATCGGCATGTCAATATTGGACCCGCGCGCGCGCGCCAGCACTGCGTGGGCCGAGCGCACCCCTTCGGCCACGTGGCCAAGCTCCTCGACCGCGGCTTGCATCGGCGCGCCGCGCCCGAGCGCGAGGCCGACTTTGCGATTGCGCGACAGGTCGCCGGTCGCGGTCAGGATCAAATCGCCGATGCCCGTGAGTCCCATGAAGGTTTCCCCGCGCGCACCGAGCGCGATGCCGAAGCGGGTCATCTCAGCGAGGCCGCGCGTGATCAGTGCCGCGCGCGCGTTGAGCCCGAGCGCGAGTGCGTCCGAGATACCAGTCGCTATCGCCATGACGTTCTTCACGGCGCCACCGACTTCGACCCCCACCACGTCGTCGGTCGAATAAATGCGCATCGCGCCGAAGTGCAACGCTTCGGTAACGTGCTCGCAAAATTCCGGCGCGCCCGCGACCGTCAGTGCACTGGGTAGACCGCACGCGACCTCGCTCGCGAAGCTCGGACCTGACAACGGTCCCGTGTTGGCACGATCGCCCAATTCTTCGCGAACGATTTGGTGCGGTAATTGCCCGCTCGACTGCTCAAGCCCCTTGCACAACCAGACCAGTGGGGCGGGCGGTGCAGTCTCGCTTACCGCACGCACGACAGATCGCAGTGCATCGGTTGGCGTTGCAATCAATGTCAGTCCGGGTGCTGAGGCGCCGCGGTTCAGCGCCGCATGCAGGTCATCCGTGAAGCGCAGCGCTGCGGGCAACGAAAACGCCGGCAGATACCGGGTGTTGATGTGGTTTCTTGTCAGTTGCGCGCATTGCTCAGCATTACGCGCGTACAGCACCACACAGTGACGGGCGCTGAGCGCTGCGGCCATCGCAGTGCCCCACGCGCCCGCGCCGAGCAC
>DATLOA010000024.1:0-12525 GCA_035536515.1 Burkholderiaceae bacterium
CTCGGCGCCAACATCACGATCGACGGCAACACCGCCACCGTGACGGGCGTCGACAAACTCGCTGGTGCGCCGGTGATGGCCACCGATCTGCGCGCGTCCGCCAGCCTCGTCGTCGCTGCGCTGGCGGCAGACGGCGAAACGACGGTCGATCGCATTTACCATCTTGATCGAGGTTACGAACACATGGAGCGCAAACTCGCCGCGCTTGGTGCCGATGTTGAACGAGTGACATGAAAAAGTCGAAGCGATGAACGCGGCTGCTGTTGCTTGCTTTTGTGCTGCGCGCGTACGCGCGGCGGCTCCGAAGGGAGCGCGCCTGACTAATCAGTCTGAGTGCACGCGCGACCGCGCGGTCGCGTACACAAAGACTGCTCGTCGATGATCACCCTTGCACTGTCAAAAGGAAGAATTTTTGACGAGGCGCAGCCGTTGCTGGCTGCCGCGGGCATCGCGCCGCTTGAGGATTCGGAAGCATCGCGCAAGCTGATCATTGGTACCACCGATCCGAAAGTTCGCATCGTCGTTGTCCGCGCTTCCGACGTTCCGACATACGTGCAGTACGGCGCGGCAGAGCTTGGCGTCGCCGGCAAGGACGTGCTGCTCGAACACGGCGCGCACTGGGGCGATCGTGGCCTGTATCAGCCAGTCGATCTCGCCATCGCGCGGTGTCGGCTGTGCGTCGCAGTCCCGGGCGGTTTCGACTACGTCAATGCGGTGCGGCGCGGCGCCCGCCTGCGTGTCGCGACCAAGTACGTGCAAACCGCGCGCGAGCACTTTGCGGCTAAGGGCGTGCACGTAGATCTGATCAAGCTGTACGGCTCGATGGAGCTGGCACCGCTCGCAGGCTTGGCCGACGTGATCGTCGATCTGGTGTCATCCGGCAGCACGCTGCGAGCGAACAAGCTGGTCGAGGTTGAGGAGGTGGCGCCCATTTCGGCGCGGCTGATCGTCAATCAGTCTGCGCTGAAGGTTCGACGCGAAGAGCTGATGCCGTTGATCGCGCGAATCGAAGAAGCGGCCGCAGCGCTCGCCTGATGAACGTACGCCGGCTCGACGCAAGCGGTGTGGGCTTTGATGTGCAGTTCGCAGCGCTGGTTGCGACCGATACCGCGGTCGATCGCGAAGTCGAGTGCGTAGCTGGCGAAATTGTCGACGACGTTCGGCGACGCGGAGACTTGGCGCTGCTTGAATACACGAAGCGCTTTGATCGCATTAATGCGACGACTGTTTCCGATCTGGAGATCCAGCCGCAGGCGATGCGCGAAGCGCTGGACTCGCTGGGTGACGAGCAGCGCAGCGCGCTCGAAATCGCCGCGCAGCGCATCCGCGCGTTTCACCAGCGGCAGCTGGCAACGTCCTGGAGCTATACCGAAGCGGACGGCACTGAGCTTGGCCAGCGGGTCGGCGCCTTGCAGAGCGTCGGCCTTTATGTGCCGGGCGGCCTCGCGGCTTATCCGTCGTCGGTGCTAATGAATGCACTGCCCGCGCGGGTGGCCGGTGTGGAAAGCATCGTAATGGTTGTGCCAGCACCCGGCGGCGTGCGCACCTCGCTGGTGCTGGCAGCGGCATCGCTGGCGGGTGTGACGCGAATATTTACGATCGGTGGCGCCCAGGCGGTAGCTGCGTTGGCTTATGGCACCCAGACGATTGCGGCGGTCGACAAGATCGTCGGTCCTGGCAACGCGTACGTGGCCGCAGCCAAGCGGCGCGTGTTCGGCACGGTGGGCATCGACCTGATCGCAGGCCCGAGTGAAATCGTCGTGATTTGCGACGGCAAGACTGAGCCGGACTGGATCGCGATGGATCTGTTCTCGCAGGCCGAGCACGATGAGTCCGCGCAAGCGATACTGCTGACCGATAACGCGGCGTTCATCGAGCGCGTCCAAGCGTCGATCGATCAGCTGCTGCCGTCGATGCCGCGCCGCGCGATCATCGAACGATCGCTCGCCAACAAGGGCGCGCTGATCCTGACGCGCGATTTGCAGCAAGCGTGTGAGATCGCCAATCGCATTGCACCCGAACATCTGGAGATTTCCACCGACGATCCGGAGCGTTGGGCGGAAAAGATCCGGCACGCCGGTGCAGTGTTCCTGGGCCGCTATACCAGCGAAGCGATCGGCGACTACTGCGCGGGCCCGAATCACGTGCTGCCCACGGCGCGCTCGGCGCGCTTTTCGTCCGCACTTGGAGTTTACGATTTTCAAAAGCGCACCAGCGTCGTTCGTGTGTCGGCTGCCGGTGCGCAAACACTGGGCAAAGTCGCTGCCACATTAGCTCGCGGCGAGCGCTTGCCCGCGCATGCGGCCAGCGCAGAGTTTCGGATTGCCTGATGAGTGCCATTGATCGCCTGGGCCCACGCCCGGATCTCAGCTTGATTCGCGACGACGTGCGTGCGATCGACGCGTACGCAGTGCCCAGCGCAGTCGGGTTCGTGAAACTCGATGCGATGGAAAATCCATTTTCGCTGCCCGAGGGGTTGCAACAGCGATTGGGCGAGCGGCTTGGAAAACAGGCGCTTAACCGCTATCCCCTGTCAGATCCGCGGGGCTTTAAGGAGCGGCTAGGCAAGGTGGTCGGGCTGCCGGCAGGCATGCAGTTGATGCTCGGCAATGGTTCCGACGAGCTGATTCACTTGATCATCCAGGCGTGCGCAAAGCCGGGTACGACGGTGCTTGCCCCTGCGCCAAGCTTCGTGATGTACGAGATGTCGGCGCGCTTCGATCACTGCAGGTACGTGGGTGTGCCGTTAAAGGAAAACTTTGCACTCGACACTGAGGCCATGCTGAAGGCGATTGATGAGCACCGTCCTTCCGTGGTTTTTATCGCTTATCCGAACAATCCGACCGGCAATCTGTTTGACCGCGGTGGCATCGAAGCGATCTTGCGCGCCGCCTCAGGCATCGTCGTGATCGACGAGGCGTACCTGCCGTTTGCGCAAGACACCTGGATGCCTTTACTGAAGCGCACGCCGAACCTGTTGGTGCTGCGCACGCTCTCCAAGCTGGGGCTCGCGGGCATCCGCCTTGGCTATTTGGCGGCCGATGCCGACTGGATCGAGCAGTTCGAAAAGCTGCGTCCGCCATACAACGTCAACGTGTTGACGCTCGCTGCCGCCGATTTGATGCTTGAGAACATGTCGATTTTTGATGCGCAGGCGAGCTCACTGCGTCAGGAGCGCGCCAAGCTGCTCGGCCAGCTGCAGGCGACGCCGGGCGTGCGCGCATTCGATTCGGCGGCAAATTTCATTTTGTTTCGAGTTGCAAAGGCGGACACGGTGTTTGCCGGGTTGAAGCAGCGCGGCGTGCTGATCAAGAACATGTCGTCAAGCCATCCGCTGCTCGCTGGCTGTCTGCGCGTTACAGTAGGCACCGTCGCAGAAAACGAAACTTTCATGAAAGCGTTGCGCGCATCGCTTGGTATCGAAAAATGATCAACACCGGCAACGCGCGCCGCGCCGAGGTCGAGCGCAATACGAAGGAAACGCAGATTCGCGTCGCAGTCGATCTCGACGGTAGCGGCGCCAACAAGCTGGTCACCGGCATCGGCTTTTTCGATCACATGCTCGAGCAGATCGCGCGCCATGGCGCCATCGACCTGACGATCGAAGCGCGCGGCGATTTGCATATTGATGGCCATCACACCGTCGAGGATGTCGGAATTGCTTTCGGGCAAGCGCTGTCGAAGGCCCTCGGCGACAAGGCGGGGATTCGCCGTTACGGTCACGCCTACGTGCCGCTTGATGAGGCGTTATCACGTGTAGTCGTGGATCTGTCGGGGCGGCCCGGACTAGAGTGGCACGTGCCGTTTACGCGCGCGATGATCGGCGGATTCGATGTCGATCTGGCGCACGAGTTTTTTCAGGGCTTTTCAAATCACGCATTGGCGACGGTGCATATCGACAATCTGCGCGGCGACAATTCGCATCACCAGTGCGAAACGGTGTTTAAGGCATTTGCGCGCGCTTTGCGAATGGCGGTCGAGCGTGACCCGCGCGCGACAGGCACGGTGCCGTCCACGAAAGGTACGTTGTAGCGCAATGTCTTTGCGTTGCCTTTGTATCAAGGTCGAGCGCGCGGCCGCTCCGAAGCCCGACCTTCTAACTACTCGCGACGAGTGCACGTGCGAGCCGCAGGCTCGCGTACACGAGGAGCGCCAGGCATGATCGCTGTAGTCGATTACGGCATGGGCAATCTGCGTTCTGTTGCCAAGGCGATCGAGCACGTCGCACCGCACGAGCGGGTGGACGTGACGTCCGACGCTGCCGTGGTGAAAGCTGCCGCGCGCGTGGTATTTCCCGGGCAGGGCGCGATGCCGGACTGCATGCGGTATCTGCGCGAATCGGGACTCGAGCCGGCCGTTCGCGAGGCGGCAGCGAGCAAACCGCTGCTGGCGGTGTGCATCGGCGAGCAGATGCTGTTCGAACGAAGTGAAGAAGGGGACACGCCGGGGTTGGGTTTATTCGGCGGCGACGTTTTGCGCTTTCAGCCGACACCGGGATCAAACGGGCGGCTTAAAGTGCCGCACATGGGCTGGAATCGTGTCTGCCAGAGCAAGCCGCATGCGCTGTGGAACGGGATCGACGACCACAGCTGGTTCTATTTCGTGCACAGTTATTACGTCGCGCCCCGCGAAAAGGAGCTGATTACAGGGGAAACTACATACGGCGACGTCTTTACCTGCGCCGTTGCGAGAGATAATATTTTCGCCACTCAGTTTCATCCCGAGAAAAGCGCCGCGGCCGGCCTACGCATTTACGAAAACTTCACGCGCTGGAACCCTTGAGCGTCCCTTCAAGGCAGCTTCCGCAACCCCATGCTGCTGATCCCGGCCATCGATCTGAAAGACGGACACTGTGTGCGCCTGCGCCAGGGCAACATGGACGCCAATGTCACCGTGTTCTCGGAGGATCCGGTCGCCATGGCGCGCCACTGGCGCGATCAGGGTGCGCGCCGCCTGCATATCGTCGACTTGAACGGCGCTCGCTCGGGCCGGCCAGTCAACGAAGCCGTGATCAAGAAAATAGTCAAGGCAGTGGGTGAGGAGCTGCCGGTGCAGCTGGGCGGCGGCTTGCGCGATCTGGACATCGTCGAGCGCTACATCGACGATGGTGTCACTTTTGTCGTCATTGGTACTGCCGCAGTCAAAAACCCCGGTTTCTTGCACGACGCATGCAGCGCTTTCGGCGGACATGTGATCGTTGCGCTCGATGCGAAGGGCGGCAAGGTGGCAACCGACGGCTGGAGCAAGATGACCGGCCACGACGTAACCGATCTTGCGACCAAGTTCGAGGACTATGGACTGGAAGCCATTATTTACACCGACATCGGGCGTGACGGCATGATGACCGGCGTTAACCTGGAGGCGACTGCCCAGCTCGCGCGGCACGTGAAAATCCCGGTCTTTGCGAGCGGCGGCGTGGCCAGCCTTAGCGACATCGAACAACTGTGCGCAATGGAAGAAGAGGGGGTCGAAGGTGTGATCCTCGGCCGCTCGCTGTACGAGGGTGCAATTGACTTCAAGGCAGCGCAGGAGCGCGCCGACGCGCTGACGGCCTGACAGCAGAGCAGCCCTGCCCGCCCACAGTGCGCTGACTGTGCGCGACAAGTAAGCTGCACGCATGCTCGCTAAACGCATCATCCCCTGCCTCGACGTCAATGCGGGGCGCGTCGTCAAGGGCGTTAACTTCGTGAATTTGCGGGACGCCGGCGATCCAGTTGAAATAGCGCGGCGGTACGACATTGAAGGGGCGGACGAGCTAACGTTCCTCGACATCACTGCGAGCTCGGATCAGCGCGACATCATCGTCGAGGTCATCGCGGCTGTCGCAAACCAGGTATTCATTCCGCTAACCGTTGGCGGAGGCGTGCGAAAAGTTGACGATGTAAGGCGGCTGCTGAACGCGGGTGCGGACAAGATTTCGATCAACACCGCCGCCGTACAGACACCGCAATTGGTGGCCGACGCCAGTGCGCGCTTTGGCTCGCAGTGCATCGTCGTGGCGATCGACGCGCGCCGTCGCGTCGATTCTTCGCCAAACGCGCGCCAGCGCGTCCATCCTTCGGGCAACGCGCGCAGTCGCATCGATGCAGCACCGAAGGCAAGTCAGAGAGCAGACGCTTCGGGCTGGGATGTATACACACACGGCGGGCGCACAGCGACCGGAATCGATGCAGTCGACTGGGCACGACGGGTGGTCGAGCTCGGTGCCGGTGAAATTCTGCTGACCAGCATGGATCGCGATGGCACAAAGTCGGGCTTCGATCTTGAGCTCACACGCGCAGTGTCCGATGCCGTCTCGGTGCCGGTGATCGCATCGGGGGGCGTCGGCACACTGCAGCACCTGGCAGACGGTGTGATCCTTGGTCGAGCTGACGCGGTACTGGCCGCGTCGATCTTTCACTTCGGCGAATTCAGTGTGCGCGCAGCAAAAGAACATATGGCTCATTGCGGTATTCCGATGAGGTTGTCGTGATCTGGCTCAACGATGTGCGCTTCGACGCCGACGGTTTGGTAACCGTGATCGCGCAGGATGCGGGCAGCGCGCGGGTGCTGATGGTTGCGTGGGCGAACCGAGACGCGCTGGCGGAAACCGCGGCGTCCGGGGGTGCGGTGTACTGGTCGCGCTCGCGCAACAAGCTATGGCGCAAGGGCGAGGAGTCCGGGCATCGCCAGAAAGTCGTCGAGATTCGCCTCGATTGCGACGGCGATGTCGTGTTGTACGCTGTTGAGCAGGCGGGCGGTGTCGCTTGCCACACCGGCCGACAGAGCTGTTTCTTTCGCAGGCTTGACGGTGAACGGTGGCATGAGGTCGATCCCGTGTTGAAGGACCCCGAATTGATCTATCGCACATGAGTGACGCAATACTGAAGCAGCTGGCCGACGTGATCGATTCGCGCAAAGGCGGCGATGCCGCCGAGTCTTACGTCGCGCGCCTGTTCACACTAGGCGACGATGCAATTCTGAAGAAGATCGGCGAAGAGGCCACAGAGGCGGTGCTGGCGGCCAAGGACGGAGACCGCGAGCGCATCGTGTCCGAAACCGCGGACCTTTGGTTTCACTGCATGGTCATGCTTTCACATTACGGCCTGCGTCCCGAGAACGTGCTGGAGGAGCTGTCACGCCGCGCGGGCACCTCGGGCATCGAAGAACAGGCGCTGCGTAAGGCGCTGGCCCGGGGTTTTTAACGGTGAGCGACGCCAATTGCCTGTTCTGCCGAATCAGCCGCGGCGAAATACCGAGCAAAAAGGTGTTCGAGGACGATGATGTACTGGCGTTCCACGACATTCATCCGGCGGCCCCGGTGCACTTTCTGATAATCCCGAAGTCTCATGTTGAATCACTGCTTACTTCCGGACCGGAACACGTGGCGGCATTGGGTAAAATGGTCGGCCTTGCGCCGCGCCTCGCGAAGGAACAAGGCTGCGACAATGGCTTTCGGCTCGTGATCAACAACGGTCCGGACGGCGGGCAGGAAGTTAATCACTTGCACATCCACATCATGGGCGGACCGCGCCCGTGGAAACGTCTGTAGGAGCACGAAATGGGTTCATTCTCGATTTGGCATTGGTTAATCGTTCTGCTGGTCATCATCCTCATCTTCGGCACTGCCAAGCTGAAAAACATCGGCAAAGACATGGGCGGCGCGATCAAAGGCTTCAAGGAAGGCATGAAAGACGGCACCGCCGACGATGTTGCAACAAGCAAGGTCGACGATCGGCGTCAAGTGCCGGGGCAAACGATCGACGTCCAAGCCAAGGAAAAAGGTCCGGCGTCCAACGTCTAGCCTGCTCAGGCGGTCGCGCACGCACGTGCAGCGCTCGGCCTTAGACCTCTCTGATGTTCGACTTTAGTTTCGGTGAGCTTGCGGTCATCGGTACCGTGGCGCTGGTCGTGCTCGGCCCCGAGCGACTGCCGCGCGTCGCGCGCACGGTCGGCGAGTGGGCCGGCAAGGCGCAGCGCTACGTAGCGCAGGTCAAGTCCGATATCAACCGCGAAGTCGAGCTGGCAGAGCTAAAGAAGCTGCAGGACGAGGCGCGCGATGTTGCACGCTCGATCGAATCAACCGTGCAGGGAAATATTTCCAGCCTGCAGGCGGGCATCGACTCGACGGTGAAGAGCCTCAATACCGGCTTCGAAGATCCGGCCACAGCAAACAGCTCACCACCGACAGATCATTCGTGGGACGGCACGACGTACGTCGATCGAACAATTCGACGGCGCTACAAGCCCGGCCCGACCATTTACGAGCTGAGCGAAGAGATTGCGAAGCTGAAGCGGCAGCTGGCGATGCCTGATGCATCCAGTGCTCCCCGGCACAAGCGCGCACCGCGCGCGCGCGTTAACCGGCCGCGCATTCGGCGCTAGCGGTCAATGTCCGCTGACACCGAGGAGCCGGCTCCGGAACAAAGTTTTCTGTCGCATCTGGTCGAGCTTCGGCAACGGATCGTGCGAGCGGCGCTCGCCATCATCGTGGTGTTCATCCCGATGGCGTTTTTCATGCAGCAGATTTTCGACTTTCTGTCGAAGCCGATGCTGGCGGCGCTGCCGGTCGGGACCAAGCTGCTCGCTACCGGCGTCATCACGCCGTTCATGGTTCCTTTGAAAGTCACCTTGTTTGCGGCGTTTCTAATCGCGCTGCCATACGTGTTGTGGCAGGTGTGGGCGTTCGTTGCGCCGGGGCTTTACCGGCACGAGAAACGTCTGGCTGCGCCGCTGATCGCGTCAAGCGTGCTGATGTTTTTCGCCGGCATGGCGTACTGCTACTTCGTCGTATTTGGCTTTGTGTTCAAGTTCATCGCCGGCTTCGCGCCGGTATCGGTCCAGGTTGCGCCCGACATCGAGGCGTATTTTGGTTTTGTGATGAGCCTTTTCATCGCCTTTGGCCTAACGTTCGAAGTGCCGATCGTCGTTGTGCTGTTGGTGCGCTTCGGCATCGCGAGCATCGACAAATTGAAAAAAGCGCGCCCGTACGTGATCGTCGGCGCGTTCATCATCGCAGCGATCTTTACGCCGCCTGATGTCCTGTCGCAATTATTGCTAGCGATTCCGCTGTGCATTTTGTACGAGCTGGGAATTGTCATTGCCCGCTTCGTGGGCGGGCCAAAGGCGGCCGAAGAAACAGCACCGTCGCAGGAAGCATCGACGTGACACGGATCCTTGTGCTGTGGTTCGCGCTGGCTCTTGGTTGCACCAGCGCCGACGGGCGTCCTATCCACATCGTTCCCGGCGACGATGTCGATGTTGTCGCCGGCTGGAATGCATATCGCGCGAACGATCCGGTCCGCGCGCTGACGCACTATCGAAAGGCGGCCGAGCGCAACAATCGCGTGGCGCAATTTAACCTCGCCGTAATGCTGATGTCAGGCGAAGGGACGGCTGCTGATCCGACGGCGGGAGTCGATTGGCTGCGCAAATCGGCCGAGCATGGATTTTCGCGTGCGCAGTTTGCGCTGGCTTTGCTGTACGAACGGGGCGAGCACGTGAAGCGCTCGCTGGAAGACGCCACCGGTTGGTTTCGCAAGGCCGCCGAGCAGAATCATCTTGAAGCGCAGGTCGGATTGGCAACGCAATATTTCCTCGGTCGCGGTGCGCCGCGCGATTTCAAGCTTGCCGCACAGTGGTACGAGCGGGCCGCCGAGCGGGGTGATTCGACGTCTGCCTACATCGTCGCCAGTCTGTACGAAAAAGGGGATGGAGTGCCGCAGGATCTAAATCGCGCCTGGCATTGGTATCGAGAGGCGGCTAATTCCGGCGACCCCGTGGCGGTGATCAAAGCGCGCGAAATGCGCGAAAAATTGACGAGGTAGCGGGGGCGCTATCGCGAGCGAGGCGTCGGACGCTCGCCGACCGCAACCTGCACGTCGAGCTCTCGCCCGCCGCGTACGACTCTAACCTTCGCATCCGATCCCGGCGGCAGCTGCGAAATCTGATTCAGCATCGCCTTGCTATTGACTACCGGCTGGCCGTTGATGCTGAGCATTACGTCGCCGGGCTCGAGGCCAGCCTTGCCGGCGGGGCTCGCGCGTTGTACGCCTTTCAAGACGACGCCTTCATCGCGTGACAGGCGCAGCAAGCCGGCCATCTCAGGCGTGATGTCTTCGGGCTCGACGCCAAAGTAGCCGCGCTGCACCTTGCCAGTCTTGATCAGCTGATCCATCACTTGCGTAACCAGCGTCGAAGGAATTGCGAAGCCGATGCCGATCGAGCCGCCAGTGCGGGAAAAGATCGCCGTGTTAATGCCGACCAGATTGCCGTTCGAATCGACCAGCGCGCCACCCGAGTTGCCCTGATTGATGGCGGCATCGGTTTGAATGAAGTTTTCGAAGGTGTTGATGCCGAGGTTCGTGCGCCCTAGCGCGGACACGATGCCCATTGTTACCGTTTGGCCGACGTCGAATGGATTGCCGATGGCGAGCACCACGTCGCCCACCTGCAGCGAGTCCGAGCGTCCGAACGTGATTGCCGGCAAATCGCGCGCTTCGATCTTCAACACTGCAAGATCGCTTTCCGGGTCTGCGCCGACCAACTTGGCCTCGAACTGGCGCCCGTCCGAGAGCGCCACCGCGATCTCATCGGCCGCCTGCACGACGTGATTGTTGGTCAATACAAAGCCATCGCGCGTGGCGACCACACCCGAACCGAGGCTCGCGACGCGATCGCTGCCACGCGCGTCGCCGAATAAGTACCGGTACAGCGGATCGTCGCCGGTACCGCGGCGGCGCACATCCTTGGTGGTGTAGACGTTGACGACGGCAGGTGCGGCCAGCTTGACGGCACCACCGTACGAGGTCAGCGCATTGGCGCGCACATCTGGGATGACCGCCTCCTTGATGCCCAGGCTTTCAGCGGCGGGCAGCGGCGCCGGCGTGTCCGAACGGCGCGCGAGCCACTCCGGGCGCAGCGTGGAGACGATGAAGAGCAGCGCCAGCCCGATCGTGGTGGCTTGGGCGAAAACGAGCCAGAGGCGACGCATCATGTTGAAGTGGGTACGGGAAACATCAGCCGGGGTTATCGTGGATCGCCGTAGCAGCAAGCATTATTCCCCACGGTGACGGTCGCGGACTCGCCGTTGGTCCGCGGTTCGGCGCCGCACCGCCGGGCCGGCGTCAGCGCCGCTTCAACTCATCCCGAATCTCGCGCAGCAGTATCACGTCTTCGGCTGCCGGGTGCGCCGCTGAGTCACGAGAGCGCACTCGATTGACCGCCTTGATCATCCAGAAGATCACGAACGCCAGAATTACGAAATTCAGCAGGATCGTGACAAAGTTACCCCAGGCAAGCACGACTGCAGACGTGCGCGCGGCGGCCAGCGGCATTCCGGGCGCGACGCTGCCAGAAATCACAAAATACTGATTCGTGAAATCCACCCTGCCACCAAGGGCTGCGTTGATCAGTGGCATAACGACATCGTTGACGAGCGAATCGACGATCCTTCCGAATGCCGCGCCGATGATGATGCCGACCGCGAGGTCGATCACGTTTCCTTTCACCGCGAAGTCGCGGAACTCCTTCATCATTCCCATAAGTTCTCCGGCTTGATGCGTGCAAGTCTAGCGAGAGTGGAAATTGGCATAGCGGATCAAGTAGAATGCCGCGCTGCTGTTGGGGACACGCTGCTTGTTTGGGACGCGCGAACTGAAGTCATGAACCTTGGGCAGCGTGCCCGTATTCAGCGTACTGCGCGCCCGCTTCGTCAACTCCTAACTCCCACCCTTTAATCCGGGATTTTCATGTCGACGACCACCGTCACCGAAAGTGGCGAGCCACTTAATAAGCCGAATAAGCCGATAGACAGGGAGCGCCGCGCCACGATCGCCGTCGCTGCCGTGGTCGGAGGCGCTGGGGTCGTTGCTGCTGCGGTGCCGTTCGTTACTTCGCTTATGCCGTCGGAACGAGCCAAGGCTGCCGGCGCTCCGGTCGAGGCGGACATTACCGGCATGGCGCCTGGCGAAATGCGCTCCTTCGAATGGCAGGGCCGCCCGGTGTGGATTTTGAATCGCACGCCGCAGATGCTGCAGTCGATCCGCAAAGCCGACGGCGAAGTGGCCGATCCGAAATCGCTTCGCACCGCGTTTCCGACACCGAAGTATGCGCAGAATGAATACCGTTCGATCAAACCAGAGACCCTGGTTGTCGTCGGTATCTGCACGCACCTCGGGTGCAATCCCATCGGACCGTTTGTGTCGGGTGCGAACTCGATGCTGGGCGCCGAGCCTGGCTTCGTGTGCCCATGTCATGGCTCGACGTTCGACCTGGCCGGACGCGTCTACAAAAACAAGCCGGCGCCGGACAATCTGCCGGTCCCCGAGCATAAGTACTTATCGGCCAATGTCGTGCTGATCGGCGACGACTCGAAGGGCTGATCACGATGGCGGAACATAAGACCGAATACACGGGGCTGCTGGGATGGTTCGACTCCCGCATGCCGACCGTGATGTCGGAATTCAAGAAGCATGCGTCCGAGTATTACGCGCCGAAGAACTTCAACTTCTGGTACATCTTCGGCGGCATCGCGATCGTCGTGCT